>NZ_JBOFLP010000354.1:0-8347 GCF_051657925.1 Chroococcidiopsis sp. | reverse complement strand
AGAGACAGCAGCGATATCGAAATAGTCGCGATCAACGATACTTCCGATCCGAAGACCAACGCTCATCTGCTGAAGTATGACACCATGTTGGGGACTTTAAAAGGCATCGACATCAGCGCAGATGAAAATTCGATTATCGTCAAGGGTAAGACGGTTAAATGCACCTCCGATCGCAATCCAGAGAACTTGCCTTGGAAAGACTGGGATATCGATCTCATTATCGAATCGACAGGTGTATTCACCAGTCGGGAAGGGGCAACCAAACACTTGAACGCTGGTGCAAAGAAGGTGCTGATCACGGCTCCAGGTAAAAATGATGATGGTACGTTTGTCTATGGCGTAAACCATCACGAATACGCGCATGAAACGCACACAATCATCAGCAATGCTAGCTGTACCACGAACTGCTTAGCGCCCATCGTCAAAGTGCTGCACGAAAAATTCGGCATCATCAAAGGCACGATGACCACCACCCACAGCTACACTGGGGATCAAAGATTACTCGATGCCAGCCACCGCGATGTCAGACGGGCAAGAGCCGCAGCTATGAACATCGTTCCTACATCTACTGGTGCTGCTAAAGCAGTGGCTTTGGTACTACCAGACTTGAAAGGTAAGCTGAACGGTGTTGCTTTGCGCGTTCCTACTCCTAACGTCTCGATGGTAGACTTGGTTGCTCAGGTTGAAAAGCCAACTTTTGCTGAAGAAGTCAATTCCACGTTGAAGGAAGCTGCTGAAGGCTCCCTCAAAGGGATTCTGGCATATAGCGACTTACCACTAGTATCTTCCGATTATCAAGGTCACGATGCTTCTTCTATCGTTGATTCCAGCTTGACACTCGTTATGGGTAACGACATGGTGAAAGTCATGGCGTGGTATGACAACGAATGGGGCTACAGCCAACGGGTATTAGATCTAGCTGAGTTAGTTGCTAGAGATTGGAAATAGGAATTTGTCATTAGTCATTAGTCATTGGTCATTAGTTAAAAGCAAATGATAGATGACTAATGACCATTGACGATTAAAAATGTTGAAACCCCCGATCGCGGTTGAGAATCCGGTCGGGGTTTTTGTTAGTGCGATCGCCTAGTACGATCGCCGATTCTGCGGTAATTTCGCCGATAATTGCCGCTCCTTCACCCAAATGTTCGATCAGGGCTTCAGCTGGTTGTTGAGGTAGACACAGAACTAACTCAAAATCTTCGCCGCCATACAAAGCCCATTCTATAGCCTGTTCTGCGGTAACTAAATTAGACAAAGCTGGAGGAATCGGAATTCGATCGCGATCGATCCTCGCACCAACACCACTCATTTCGCAAATCTGGACGATCGCATCGGCTAAACCATCGCTGCTGTCCATACCGGAAATAGGGTGTGGGGTGTAGGGTGTGGGGTGTAGGGTGTCGTAGGGGCGCACGGCTGTGCGTTTGTGAGGTTGTGAAGGATCGGATGATAGAATTTCTTGCAAAATAGGCAAAACGTCTAAGCGGGGTTTGGGGCGTTGGTGCGATCGGATGAGAAATTGGCGATCGCGATCGCTCAGATTTTGCCCGATTTCTGGATGTATGAGCAATTCTAAACCAGCACGAGAAGCACCATGAAAGCCTGTGATGGCGATCGCATCTCCAACTTGCGCTGTATTGCGATAAATCGTCTGGTTTGGCTCCACTTCGCCAAAAGCTGTAATCGAAACTGTAATAACTGGAGAACGACAGACATCTCCCCCTACAATCGGAGTTTGATGTAGTTTCAAACATTCATCCATGCCTTTGTAGAGGCGTTCTACCCACTCAACAGGAACCTCACCAGGTAATCCCAAGGCAACCGTAATTCCGAGCGGTTTAGCCCCCATTGCAGCTAAGTCAGAAAGGTTAGCCGCAGTCGATCGCCACCCCACATCTTCTGGACTAGTGGTAGCATCGCTAAAATGTACCCCATCCACTAGCATGTCTGTGGTTACCACCAGAGATTTTTCTGGCGATGATGATATTACGGCTGCATCATCACCGATAATTTCTGCCGGACAAAAACGCTGCAACCGCTCTAATAAGCCTTGTTCGCCAATATCTTTAACTTTCACGAGAAGCAGGGAGTAGGGAGTAGGGAGCAGGGAGCAGGGAAGAAAAAAATGCGTTGTTTAATATCTTTAATTGCAATACAGATATACTTTTTCCCATTCTCGATCGGATAGCGGTTGTACGACAAATTCAGCCTGAAAATAACTTTTGGCAGATGCAACTAAGGCATTCATAACTGTTCTGGCTAACTCTTCCTTGTGTAGATTCAGAGGTAGTTTTACTGGAGCAAAAACATCTTTACCAAATACTTCAGCAAACAACTCCTCATCTGGCTCCAGCCGCATCGAACCATGTTGAAGAATAACATCACCCCGCCTTAGTTGAGCGCTACCAATTAATTTTGTCCCATCCTCCAAAACGAGATCTGCTCCTGTTGCCGTACCAAAGCAGTTAGGGTTATGAATGTACCCTCGCCCAGCCGTACCATAACGTAGCTGGATGCCGAGCGATCGCCACCCCTGAATCAGAAATTCACAAATTTGTTGGTATGCCTGAGTGCGACTCCCAGATAATCCTGACATCACCACAGCATAGGTTAAATCGCCTTGATGTAGAACTGCTCTACCCCCCGTTGGACGGCGTACCAAATCGATCGCTTTACCATTCCAAATTAAATTTTGCCAGCGATCGGGATACTGATGTTGATGGTAGCCAAGAGAAATTGCTGGCGGCAACCAGCTGTAAAACCTTAATGTAGCAGGCATTAGACCTAATTGATGCTGCTCGACCAGATAGCGATCGATCGCCATTTGGACTGTTCCTGGTGCTTCTAGGTGAGGAATTAACCGCCAAAAGTTAAAAGTCAAAAGTTAAAAGTCAAAAGTAATTCTCCCTACTCCCTGCTCCCTGCTCCCTTTCTTCACCGATAACTGTTAAGTAAATTCTTGTTGTAGAGCCTCGTCATTATCATCGGCGATCGTAGCTACGACTGTAACCAGGCGGGATACTTCGCCAGCAGAAAGTTCTGCTACAGTGCGGGTAGACAAAACTACAATTTGCTCCTCAAAGATACCAAAACTGGCTTCAAAGGTATCAGACCAGTTCATTTCTAGTAATCGCCGCATTAAGCCAGCATCGTTTTTGCTGGGTAATTTTAATACCGCAGACCAAACTTTGAACGTGTCTTCATCGGTTTGTCCGGTTAGTTGCACGAAGACTTCAACGCTACCGTACTTAAACTTCCATAAATAGCTATTCTGAGTATGACTGACCATTGCACTTTCATCTTGCTGCAAGCTGGCAATGACAGTTTCGATCACCTCTACATGGTTAATGCCAGTACCTTCAACTAACTCTTCAAGGATTTCTTCGCTAGACATAGAGTCACTTACTACCGTTGCCGGATCGGGTCGATCGCTCGTCATAGAAATCTTTTCTCATAACGTTGAGGTCATCTAGACCCAATTTATCGCTTTTAAGGGTAGTCGTTGCCCTTGCTTAGCAATAAATCTTAACTTGAGCAGCGATCTAGAAGCCTGGTGTCCAAAGCTAGAAAGCTAGGGAGTAAGCCAAAGTCTTTTAGTTGAAATCAAAGACTTTGAACCACAAGGAGAGACTACCTAGTAGCAACCTTAACCCCTAGCCCCGAATTCCTCTAAGCAGGTTTACGTGCTATCAATACCTTACTCATGTATTGGACTTCAGTGGTGACATTCTCAAAACCTGCCTTTTCTAAACGCTCTACTAAGTCATCTGTCATGTAATGTCTGTAGTATGGCTCGTGGAAGGTTTCGTAGAAGCCTGTCATTGCTGGCTCCATTTCTGGAGAATCGCTCATCTGAATTGAGTCGCAGATGATAAACCTGCCACCTGGTTTGGTGACTCGGAAGGCTTGTTCGATAACTCGCTGCCGTGCGACTGCTGGCAGTTCGTGGAATAAGAATACGCTGGTCGTAGCGTGGAAGTAGTTATCCATATATGGCAACTCTTCAGCATTAGCTTGCAGCAGTTGCGGTAGTTCCCCAGGAATTTGAGACAACATCTGATTGGCTTTGCGCAAATAGGCTGGGGATAAATCTGTACCGAATAGCGATGCTTTGGGTAAAGCGGCGCGAATCATTTTTAAGGTACGACCAGTACCGCAAGCAATATCGAGAACCTTAATTTGGCTAGCGGGTACATCGTCAAAAGCACTCAATCCTTGCTTTAAGGGTACGAGAATCCGCCGCCGCATGGCATCAGCCGAACCACCAAATAAGATTTCCACTTGTAAATCGTAGAGATTGGCTGACAAATCGCTTAAATAGCCGCCCGTTTGATGGTGGAAATTTTGCAGGTAGTAGCTGGGATAGCCAGCAGTCTCTAAATTGGGGTCGAAATCTTGGTAGTTTTTTTGTTTGGCTCTTTCCCAAATTTGCGGCAAATCGAACCATACAGCCGGATAGTAGAGGAAAAATTCATCCCAAGGGTTATCGAACAGTATATTGTGGGGATATAGTCCTGCCTCGGCATCTTGCCAGTCTACTTCTAACAGACGTTCGTAACGCTGGTGAATTTTCTGCAACACGTCTAGAGGCAAAGGCTTGGACTTGCGATCGCTCGGCGAAACGAGGCTCATCAACCGCGTGCTGAGTATCTTGTGAGCGAGTCCGAAGTAATTTTTGCTCTGCTGAAAAGTTTGATATGTCAGTTTTGTTAAAGTGTCAGCCATAGATAGTTGCTGGGATCGGTTTTGAGTCGGTCTTTACCTAATCTTTAATTTATTGTAAATAAGTGTAACGAGAAATTCCTAAATCTTTCGATAGGTCTGGAGATTTTTGATGAAAAATTTTTGGACGTTGGTAATGCGTGCTTACTGCATGAAAAAAGCCACCCGCGATCTGGTGGCTGAAAACTCATTTAGCGATGTAGAGGCGTTGCATGTAACGTTCTAGCAATCGTAGTAGAGGGCAAATTCATAAGGATGGGGGCGCAACCGCATCGGGTTAACTTCGTTATCAAGCTTGTAAGCAATCCAGGTTTGGAGGAAATCTTCCGTGAATACTCCAGTTGACGTTAAGAATTCATGATCTTTTTCCAATGCTTCTAGAGCGTCTTCTAACGAGCCTGGAGTGGAAGGAATCTTGCTTAACTCTTCTGGAGACAAGTCGTAGATATCCACGTCTAAGGGTTCGCCGGGGTCGATCTGATTCTTAATCCCGTCCAGTCCAGCGCAAAGCATAGCAGCAAAGGCTAGATAGGGGTTAGCCGTTGCATCTGGACAACGGAACTCTAGCCGTTTAGCTTTGGGATTGGTTCCAGATAGCGGAATGCGGATGGAAGCAGAGCGGTTACCTTGGGAATAGGCAAGGTTTACAGGCGCTTCAAACCCAGGTACTAAGCGCTTGTAAGAATTAGTTGTGGGATTGGTTAAAGCTAAAAGTGCAGGAGCGTGCTTGAGGATACCACCAATGTAATGCAGCCCCATTTCACTTAATCCAGCATACTTATCACCTGCAAACAAAGGCTGCCCATCTTTCCAAATTGATTGGTGGGTGTGCATCCCCGAGCCATTGTCGTTAAACACTGGCTTTGGCATAAAGGTGATAGTTTTGCCATACTTTCTAGCAACATTTTTGATGACGTACTTATAAATCATCAAATTATCAGCCGACCTAATCATAGTATCGAACCGGATACCAAGTTCGCACTGTCCACCGCTTGCGACTTCATGGTGGTGCTTTTCAATCGGTACTCCACACTTAGCCATTGTCAGCAACATCTCAGTCCGCATATCCTGAGATGTATCTGTTGGCGCAACTGGGAAATATCCCTCTTTGTAGCGGGGTTTGTAGCCCAGGTTGCCACCCTCTTCTTTTCTACCTGTATTCCAACGCCCTTCAATGGAATCTACGTGGTAGTATCCTTCGTGCTGATTTTGGTCGAAGCGGACATCATCAAAAATGAAAAACTCGGCTTCTGGACCAAAAAAGGCTGTGTCACCGACGCCTGTGGAGATTAGGTAGTCTAGGGCTTTTTGAGCAATAGAGCGAGGATCGCGGGCGTAAGGCTCTCCCGTACGAGGTTCAACAATGCTACAGATTAGGCTTAGAGTCGGTTCTGCCATAAATGGATCGATCCAAGCTGTTTTTGGATCGGGAACCATTGCCATATCTGATTCATTAATGGCTTTCCAACCGCGAATACTAGAACCATCGAAGGCTACGCCGTCGGTGAAGCTACTTTCTTCAATTTGGTTTTGGTATACCGTCAAATGCTGCCAAATTCCAGGCGTGTCAATGAATTTTAGATCGATGACTTGAATGTTCTGATCTTGAATCATCTTCAAGACTTCTTGTGCGGTTTCGGGCATGGTGACTCCTTAATCTGCCAATGACTGAATGGAACTATTGCACTCTCAGCTGCACTCTCAGCTTGCTGCCGCGATGTGGTTTGCTGGAAGCCAGATCTTGCCACATTTGAATCATCCTAGAAAGAGAGTGAAGGCAATTTTGTAGTTTAAATGACAAAACGTCTGCCTGGAGGCTTATATTAGTTATTCCTTAACAAGCTGTATTAATTGGGACGCATGGATGGTTTCTCATCGGGGTCAAATTTAGCTTAAAATCCTTAAAGAGCAATGGTTTGCTTGTAGGCTTTCAAGCTTGAGGTGGCACGGTCAGTTGTTAACAAGTGCAATTCCTTAGCTCAACAATATCAAACCACAGATAGGAAAAATTCGGAGAGCAATCAAATGCGGGATGCAATAACAAGCTTAATTGGGACTTACGACGTGGCAGGACGGTACTTCGATCGCACTGCCTTAGAACGGCTCAAGTCCTACTTTGACACTGGAACGGCACGGGTTCAAGCAGCTGCAACAGTCAACTCAAATGCTGCATCAATTGTCAAGCAGGCTGGTTCGCAATTATTTGCCGAACAGCCAGAATTGATTCGTCCTGGTGGTAATGCTTATACAACGCGGCGCTATGCCGCTTGTTTGAGAGATATGGATTATTACCTACGCTATGCGACTTACGCGCTGGTAGCTGGCAACATGGATGTGCTAGACGAGCGCGTACTACAAGGCTTGCGGGAGACTTATAATTCTCTGGGTGTACCAATTGGTCCTACCGTGCGCGGTATCCAAATGATGAAGGACATTGTCAAGGCACAAGCAGTAGCAGCTGGCGTAGAAAATACAGCTTTTATCGATGAACCGTTCGATCACATGACTCGCGAATTGAGCGAACGGGATATTTAGTTATTGGTTGTTGGTTGTTGGTTGTTGGTTGGGCGATCGCGTTCTTTTTAAATTATGAAGGCGATCGCTTTTTTATTAACCAATTCAGATTTTGCCAAGAATTGTTTGAGCAGCTGCTTCATCGATAATTAACCCTGTAATTAACTTGCCGCGTAAAGCAGCTAAAATGGCTTCTGCTTTTTTCATGCCGCCTGCTACACCAATTACAAGCCTTTGTACTGGTTGTTCCAACGGTACGCTGGCGACACGGCTATTCGTTCCCTGTTGCAGCAAAACTCCGTGGCGATCGTACGCCCAGCCTGCAATCTCCCCCACTGCACCCAGTTCGACTAATTCAGCTACCTCGTCATCGTTAATAAAGCCATTTTGATGTAATGGGGCATTCCAAACAATCTGACCGATACCGACAAACGTTGCCTTGGCTTGCTCGGCAAGAGTTTTGACGGCGATGAACGATCGCTGCGTTTGCAACAGTTCCCGTTCTTCAACACTGGTTGCTACAACCGGAGTCGGGACTGGATAGGCTTGCGAACCAACCCGATCCGATAAATGCATCACAACTTCATGACGACCCGCCCGTCCGTAGTGAGACATATTGCCAATAATGGAGACAATCTTATGCTGCGGTTGATCCATGGACGGGATCTGCTCCACCATCGATCGCAATGTTCGCCCTGAAGTAAATGCCAATACTGTAGGCGTTTTTGCAATAAGATACGTTTCTAAATAGCTAGCAGCACGCACGCCAATACCGTTGAATGCATCGCCACTTCCCGCGTCACTCGGTACGACTTCGCAAAGCGACAAATTGAAGCGATCGCGTAGCGCTTCAGCTAGAGCAATGCATTCACTCAAGGGATGATCGAGTCGAAATTTGATCAGCTTTTCACTCACTGCCAGCGCAATCAGGCGTTGTGCCGCTTGCCGAGACACGCTGAGCTTTGCTGCGATCTCTTCTTGGGTATTTCCAGCTATGTAATAGAGCCATGCAGCATGAGCCGCCAGATCTAACTTGCGATCGCGCCGCTCCGAACCAATTTCTCGCATATTCTACCTTCAGGATCTATGTATCCCCCAAAAGGAAGAT
>NZ_JBOFLP010000353.1:0-1869 GCF_051657925.1 Chroococcidiopsis sp. | reverse complement strand
AAAAATGAACCGGAGGCAATTACTAAGTTTACCTCCAATTCAAGCGCGTAGACTTAATTTCGCACTCCTTAGTCACGGTCAACTCCGCTATGTGAGATTGGTTGCATCTGGGTTGAGCAATCAAGAAATTGCTGACTTTCTCGGCGTGTCAACTAGAACCGTAGAAAGTATGCTTCGCAAGTCATATACAGCGTTAAATGTCAAGAGTAGGTTCGACTTAATCGCTACTGTTAGACAATCCCAATTAATTAATTAATCATGCTTTCTCACTTCACTCAATACAACCGCACATCTTTAGAGAAGATAGCTAGCGACAATACCAAGTCTCACTATTTAGGGGATGCCGTACTATGCCATGTATTAGCTAAATACTGGATGTACGTCGATCCTGAGAATGCCGATATTTCCCCTCATTTAATTGCGCGTGGCTACTGGGAAATGTGGATTACAATTGCGATCGCACGTATCTTACAACCTGGATGGTACTGCATTGATGTCGGCGCGAATATGGGGTATTACTCTTGTTTGATGGCTGACGCTGTAGGTAGTTCGGGTAAAGTTTTGGCAGTAGAAGCGAATCCGCGTAACACTAATTTGCTTAAAAAGACAGCGATTGCCAATGGTTTTAAACAATTAGAAGTTGTAAATTACGCCGCGTGTGATGAGGATGATAGTCTGACTGTTTTAGAAGTGCCACCGATGATGGGTGGTAGCGCGTCTATTATGAGCTGTCACAAGGGCGCAACCACAATCTATGAGCTAGAAGTTGAAACTACCACGCTTGATAAATTAATTGATGCTAGAAGTTGGGAGCGGGTTGACTTTATCAAGATCGATGCAGAAGGAGCGGAAGGATTAATTTGGGAAGGAATGCAGAAAATATTAACTGCCAACCCTAATATCCAAATCGTAATGGAGTTTGAGCCTAGTCGCTACCTTCACCCTAGAGGCTTTTTAGAATCAATTCAATCGGCAGGGTTTGAGCTGCAATTCATTGACTTTGTTTCACAAATTCAGCCAATAACTCTTGAGCAGTGTTTAGAACAAAAAGATTGGTTGATGCTGTATCTGAGTAGAGCTAAAAATGACTGATGATTGGGACTACGATGACTGTCCTGTATGCGGATGGTTGGCGATCGCATTTTAGCTGTTGGAACTGTGGCGGTGAAGGCGGCTGGTATCAGAGGCGAAGACTCGCCAATAGAATATGCACCCGACGAATGGGAATCCTGCGATATTTGTTCGGGGAAGGGGGATTTCTGGGTATGTACTCACTGCAAGAGTGACTAAAAATGGGTAGAAGCATACATCAAGAGCGCAAAATGACCCAGCGAAAAGCTCAACTATTGGCAGTGCTAGAAAAGCACTACTCAAAGAGTGCTTGCCAAATTGCTAAAGAAGTAGGCATAAAAGATAGTTATGCTCGTGAGATACTAAACGAGCTTTATGCTGCTGGAATTGCGATCGCAGAGGAAAAAAATAAAGTTCGATATTGGCATTCCGTATAAAGACATATGCCAATAACTGTTGAAAAAACCTGCCTCTACTGCAACAATACTTTCACCGTGACAGTGAAATATCCTAGTCGCGAACCAAAAAATTTTTGCACTCCGTCTTGTAGAGTCAAATACTATCTACCACTTCAAAACAAACACCCTTGGAGCGAACGTGAAACGGTAATACTATCAGAACTCATTGACTCTTGCTCGCGCCGTATGTTAGCCAAGAAGTACAACAAGATAGCAGTAAAATTTGGATACCCTAAACGTTCGTCCAACGCTATTTATTTTCGTATCTTGCAGTTGCGTTCGAGCGATCGCGAATTACTTAAAGATCATGGTGGTGTTTACGATAACTGGACGAAAAAGC
>NZ_JBOFLP010000352.1:0-30846 GCF_051657925.1 Chroococcidiopsis sp. | reverse complement strand
TCCAAGCATCGAGGGTATTGAGGGCGGGATCGCCTTCAGCTATGGCAGAATCTACCGTGGCTCGTTTTCCTCCAGTTAGAATCAGCAACCAATTTGTCCGATACCAAGGCATAAACACGATCGCAGATAGAAGTAGAGCGATCGCAAATTGGCAGATTCGCCGAATATTGCGTTTGCGGATCGCTTCAACCCCAGCCCAGACAACTGGTGTTAGCAAAAAAAACAATGCCGTTTGCTTAACTAACAGCGCCATTCCCAAAGAAATACCGAATGCGATTGTCCAAAACCAACTTTGAATTCGGAATTCGGAATAGACGCTGACGCTACACTGCGTGAACGGAATTCGGAATTTGTTTTGACTTTCGACTTTTGACTTTTGACTTTTATTTTGACTTTTCCAGACCGTCAGACACCAAAAACATAGCATCACGACAGCCGTAAGGGGATAATCGAGTAAAAAGTCTAGCCGTAATTTATATAATCCTGGGATGAGTTGACATATGCCAGCTGCCCATAATCCGACTTCGGCGCTAAATAGTTGTATCCCTAGTCCGTAGACGGAAATAAGCAGGATAGCACTAAAAAATAGATTGACCAACGTAGCGCGATCGCCGCCAGTGCCAAAAATTAGTTGGGTAATAGCCGCAGCAATCTGCGCTAGGGGAGGGGCTTTTGTGGAAAGCTGCCAAAAATCCGTCCACCAATCGCTACTGAACCACTGGGGCTGTTGTAGTGCTTGCCAGTAATTTAACGAACTCGTCAGATATTCTGCCCGATCCCAATCTGGAACAGAACGATCGCAGGCAAACCAGATGCGATCGATCGCTACTCCCGCTAACCATATCAGCAGGAGAATGAGTAAATGGTGCTGTTTGAATTTAGCTAACACGAAATCAATAGGTTGAGCCTAATTTCTTCCTCATTTTGACATGGGGAATGCCAGCTTCTTCAAATACTGCTCCCTCTGGCTCAAAACCTAGTTTTTGATGCAATCCCTGGATGTATTCTTGGGAGTGGATGACGACTTCTTGCATCTTCTTTTGAACTGCAAGCGCGATCGCTTTTTCCATAATTAACTTACCAATACCCTTCCCTCTAGCAATTGGCAAGACGGCTAGTCTCTCGATTTTTGCCGTGCGATCGTCTAAATATCTAATTCTAGCAGTACCAAGCGGTTGACGATCTAGGTAAGCAATAATTTGGTCTGAGATTTCATCTTTGCCATCAAAATCTAATTCTGGCTCTATCCCCTGTTCTGATTGAAAAACTTCTGTTCTAACCGATCGCATCGCTAAAAAATCTTCCAGCGATTCAGCAACTTTAATTATTAAATTTTTATCAAAAATACTTGACATCTACTCAAGATAATTTCATTTACTCTAGATTAACTTCAATAACTTTGTGTCTTTGCGGCTTTGCGCGAGCGATTTATTTTAAGCAAATAAGGATGCAATTGCACAAATAAAATTAGGTAACAGCGGCGAATTTAGCTCATCTCCACTCATCAAAGTTGCCACTAAATTTAGTACTGCTTTTTCTCGTCGATAAACTTCAACCTGTTGCTTACGCCAATCTACAATCCAATACTCTCTGACTCCTCTGGCTGAATAAAGCTTGAGTTTCAATTCGCGATCGCGCTTCTCATTTTCACTACCAGCTGATAGTACTTCTACTACTAACTCCGGTGCAGCGGTTAAATGTCCGGCTTCATCTAATAAGACAGATAATCTTTCATTGCTAGCCCACACTATATCGGGAATAACAGCGTCAGTGTTGGAAAAGATTACCCTAGGAGCAGGTACAACTTCTCCTAATCCTGTAGTTTGCGACCATAGACCCAATACAATAATAATTCTGGCACAAGCGTTTTGATGTTTCCAATGTGGCGCTCTGGTCACAAATAATTCCCCGTCGATAATTTCATAGCGGTTGCCGTTATCTGGAAATAACTCTAAATCGGCGGTTGTCCAGATGACTCTATCGGTTATGGGTAAATTCATGAGCAAGTCAAAAGTCAAAAGTTAAAGGTCAAAAGTCAAAAGTCAAAATTATGAACCTACGCTATACGGACATATTTTGATTTCATTTGTTATATAAATTAAACGTGTAAAAGCTTACCAGGTATTCATTTGTATCCAAAATTTGAAGAAGAGCGAGTTTATCAAAAATTTTGAATGGAAACAAAGATTATTGGTGAACCCGCTCCTACAATGATATCGATCTATTCTGCGCCTTCGATGGGAGCAAAACCCTGACGCTGAACGTTTTCCGTGACTGTACGCGGCTCCAAGAATTGTAATAAATAATCGGGACCACCAGCTTTGGAACCAACTCCAGACATTTTGAAGCCGCCGAAGGGTTGTCTGGCAACGATCGCCCCTGTTATCGTGCGGTTGATATACAAGTTACCCACTTCAAACTGTTCCTGTGCCATCTGGATGTGAGATGGGGTACGAGAATACAGTCCCCCCGTCAAGGCGTAGTCAGTACCGTTAGCAACGGCGATCGCCTCTTCAAAGTTCTTCACCCGAATTACCGCTACCACGGGACCAAAAATCTCTTCTTGGGCGATCGTGGCTGTGGGAGGCACTTCGGTAAAAATAGTAGGGTTGACAAAATAGCCGTTATCTGAAGAGGGAATTTCTAACGCTACTTTTGCTTCTTGTCGCCCTTGCTCGATATACTCGCGGATACGGGCTTGAGCGTTCCCATCAATCACGGGACCGACTTGAGTACTGGGTAATTCTGTTGCACCGATGTTGAGCGATCGCGTCGCTTCTACCAAGCGGTGAATGAAAGTATCGTAAACCGAATCTAAAACAATTACCCTGGATGCAGCCGAACACTTTTGTCCGCTGTAACCGAAAGCCGATTGCACCACACCCACCACGGCTTGGTCTAGATCTGCACTTTCATCGACAATCATCCCATTCTTACCACCCATCTCAGCGATGACACGCTTCAGGTGCTTTTGTCCTGGTTGAACTTTTGCCGCTTCAGCATAAATCCGACAACCCACTTCGCGGGAACCTGTAAATGCAATCAAGTGCGTGTCGGGATGGTTTACCAAGTGCGCCCCAACTTTAGAACCTTTCCCAGGAACAAATTGATAGACACCTTTGGGAAATCCTGCTTCAACCAAAATTTCCGTTAATTTTGCTGCAATGACTGAAGATGTTTCCGCAGGCTTGAGGAGAGTACAGTTTCCTGCTACCAGCGCCGCTACAGTCATTCCAGTGGCGATCGCTAAAGGAAAATTCCAAGGAGAAATCACCACCGCAATTCCCCTCGGTTGGTAAAGGTAACGGTTTGTTTCCCCTGCCACGTCGTAGTTATAACCTGCATCTAATCTTTCCATTTCCGCCGCATAATAACGACAGAAATCGATCGCCTCCGATACCTCTGCATCAGCTTCTTTGACAGGCTTACCAACTTCTAGCACGATCCAAGCTGATAGTTCGGCGCGGCGGAGTTCCATCAAATCGCCAGCTTTACGCAAAATACTTGCCCGTTGTTTGGCTGGGGTATTTTTCCACCCAGGAAACGCCGCCTTCGCCGCTTGCATTGCCTGTTCTGCTTGTTCGACGCTTAGGAGTCCGACTTTTCCCACCACCTCGCTGAAATTTGACGGATTCACAGAATCAATAATTTCTTCTGTAGAAACGTACTCGCCATTAACCAGGGGTAAATAGGTTTTGCCAAATAGCTGTCGCACTTGTTGAAAGGCTTGTTGTGACTGTTCTCTCGCCTCGACTGCGGCATAATCGGTGTCAGCAGCAGGACTGAAGGGGTGAGGAGTGAGGAGTGAGGAGTGAGGGGACGATCTTCTTTCCGACTCCCGACTCCCGACTCCCGACTCCCGACTCCCTGCTCCCTGCTCCCTCAAAATAGGTGGTACAATCAATTCCTCAATCGGACGTTCTTCCAAATTTTGACGCAGGAAGGAACTATTTGCAGTATTTTCCAATAAACGACGAATCAAATAAGCCATGCCAGGTAAAAGTTCGCCGTAGGGACAATATACCCGTACCCGATAACCGCGATCGCTTAACGCTTTAGCCAGTTTATCGCCCATGCCATACAGAACTTGCATTTCAAAGCGACGACGAGGAATTTTGAGATTTTCAGCGATCGCGATTGCATGGGCTTGCGATCGCACGTTATGGCTACCTATTGCCGAATAGATGTATTCGTGATTTTCTAGCAACAACTGAGTAATTTTTTCAAAGTTCAGATCGGTAGCTGCTTTGTCGTTAAATACGGGTTGCTGCCAGTGCTTTTGTTCGGCTTTAATCGTTTCTTGATCCCAATAAGCACCTTTAACCAGTCTTACAGTTAACGGATAGCCTCGCTGTTTTACCCAAGCGATTAAATCCTGCGTATCTCGTTCGCTATCGCGCAAATATGCTTGAACTGTGACACCAACATCCGTACGACTGCGAAATTCTTCTTCTTGAAGGACTTGTTTTAAAATAGAAAAAATCAGGTCTTTGTAAGCGTATTGTTCCATATCAAAATGGATCGATACGCCTAATTCTTTGGCTTTTCTTAACACGGTACGGATGCGATCGCTAACTCTTGCTGCACTACCCGCTGCATCCAACGGATCGAACTGAGAGTAAAACGCCGTCAGCTTTACTGAAACTTGTACCTGTGGCAAAGCTTCTCCATCAGCTTCGTCAATTTGGGCAACTGGTTTCCAATTCTTACTAGCTGCTGCTAGTTGTGCCATTAAATCTAAATAGCGTTCTAAATATGACTGCGCTTCCGCTTCTGTAATGACTGCTTCACCCAAAATATCGATGGTGAACGCCATTTTTTCCTTCCGCAGCCGTTCGATTGTCTTTAATGTCTGCTGAATATTTTCTCCAGCAATATATTTATGCGCTAAAGTTTCTACAGCTGTAGATACTGTCGTGGCTGCTACCTGCCCAGGCATAGAATCTGGGTTAGCAAAATTGAGCATTCCTTTTAAGGCAGTAGGAAGTTCTACCGACTCATCGCCAAGGTATTCTTGCAAATGGCGAGCAATTTCTGGCTTACTCCGTAAAGCAGGCAAACAGTCAATAAAACGAAATAGCTGCACCCGCAACCCAGGATTACTCATTGCCCAGGCGAGTAACTTGTCATCCCAGCGCATTTGGTCGCGAATTGAGGCAAAAAACGAACGATTTTCTCGCGTCGCCGCTAACAGTTGTTTGGCGATTTCTTGTGTCTTTGGTTCGTAGGTGGTTGGTTGTGCTTGTAATACCACAGATGGCAGACTCCCAGTTTAAGGCATTGAGGCAATTCGATTTCGATCTACGTGCGATAACTTGAGAGCGATCGCTCCCCTATTGAAAGGTTTTCACTCCCTCTTAACTTGATTTGTAGCATAAATAACTTTTTTCAGTTATGAGTCATTATGTTTGCTCTACTTACCAATCACTTATCTTCTCAGCTCTTCATAAGTTACGTTTTAATAATTACAAGTTTGACAAAAAATGAATTCTAACTAGCGAAAGGGAAGGCACTGAAAACCAGAAATCAAAAGCGCTAGCGAAGAAGATCGGAAACCGTCCAAATGGAACAGCGCAAGCAATGTTGATTATTGTCAGAATGAGAGTTGAAACTCATTGAGGGAAATTGCTATGACTGCTACGCTGTCTGCACCCCAAGCGATTGAGTCTTGGTTGGGTCAAGAAGCAGAAGATCTCCTCACCTACAAAGCTAAGGTTCCCAAAGATTTATTACATTTGCCTAGCCCAGACGCAGTAGATCGAATTTTTAGCATGAGCGATCGCAATCCTCAAGTATTGCGCAGCCTTCAGCAACTCTACTCTCACGGGCGATTGGCAAATACGGGTTATCTTTCAATTTTGCCAGTAGACCAAGGGATCGAACACTCCGCAGGGGCTTCGTTTGCACCCAATCCGATGTATTTCGATCCAGAAAATATTGTTAAATTGGCAATGGCAGCCGAGTGTAACGCCGTTGCTACCACGTTGGGCGTTTTGGGAATAGTTTCTCGCAAGTATGCCCACAAAATCCCCTTCATTGTCAAAATCAATCACAACGAGTTACTCACTTTTCCCAATCAATTCGATCAAGTTTTGTTTGGTTCGGTCGAGCAAGCTTGGAATTTAGGAGCTGTGGCAGTTGGGGCTACAATATACTTCGGTTCGGAAAACTCTACGCGCCAAATTCAAGAAATTAGCCGTGCTTTTGCCCGCGCCCACGAATTAGGAATGGCAACAATCTTATGGTGCTATTTGCGTAACAACGCCTTTAAACAAGACAAAGATTATCACTTAGCTGGCGACCTCACCGGACAAGCAAACCACATCGGTGTCACGATTGAAGCCGATATTATTAAGCAAAAACTACCGGAAGTCGATCGCGGTTACGAAGCTGTTGCTAAAGCTAGCGGCAAAAGCTACGGCAAAACTAACGAAAGAATCTACACCGATTTAACGAGCGACCATCCAATCGATCTCACCCGCTACCAAGTTCTCAATTGCTACAGCGGACGAGTGGGATTAATTAACTCTGGTGGTGCTTCTGGGAAAAATGATTTTGCCGAAGCTATTCGTACGGCTGTAATTAACAAACGGGCTGGCGGTTCTGGCTTAATCTCCGGTCGCAAAACCTTCCAACGCCCTTTTGAAGAGGGAGCCAAGTTATTCCACGCGATTCAAGATGTTTACCTCTCTCCAGAGGTATCGATCGCATGACACGCTAGAAGTTAGAGCGATTGGAAATCGCGTCTACACAAACCAAGTCCGCGCAGGCGGACTTGGTTTGTGTAGTCCTAGACTTCTAGTCTGAGAGTTATTGATTTACAACACGATTGGTGCAGCATTGTCTGCCGTCGATAAATACATTTGATGGACGTACTCCATTACCATCCGGTCAGTATTAAACCTTGGGATTGCAGTTTTAATGGAAGCTTTCATCATGGCGATCCAGCGAGCGGGTAACTCTGGCGAAGTGCGATCGTAAAACAAAGGTACGATCTCTCTTGTCAGAAGATCGTAGAGAGATTCTGCATCTTTTTGCGCCTGGACTTCAGAATCGTCTAAAGAGCAATCTTCGCCAATTGCCCAACCATTGACACCTTTACCATCTGTTCCCTGCTGATATGCTTCGCGCCACCAACCATCGAGAATGCTGCAATTAATTCCCCCATTAAAACAGACTTTCTGCCCGCTAGTCCCTGAAGCTTCTTGAGGTCTTAGAGGGGTATTGAGCCAAAGATCGACTCCTTGTACTAACTTTTTCGCCGTCAGGAAGTCGTAATCTTCCAAAAATACAATTCGCTGGTGTAATTCTGGGCGACGAGTCCACTCAATTAGATTTTGGATAATCTGCTTGCTTTTGTCGTCAGCCGGATGAGCTTTGCCAGCAAAAATTATCTGTACTGGTTGGGCTGGGTTACTCAAGATTTGCAGGGCGCGTTGCGGATCGCGAAAAATTAAATCTCCGCGTTTATAGGAACTAAAGCGCCGAGCCAATCCAATTGTTAATACATTAGGGTCAAACAGGCGATCGCATTCTTCTATAGCTTGAGGATCTTCACCTCGCCTTTGCCTTGTTTGTTTTACCCAAGTTCTGACATGAGCGATTAAATCTTCCTTAAGTTGCTGATGTCGCTGCCAAATTTCTGGATTAGGAATCTCGTCAACCTTGTCCCACAAAAGGCGATCGCTCATCCGTTTTGTCCAGTCTCGATCCAAATATTGAGCGTATAATTCTGAAATTGACGGTGCAGTCCAAGTTCCCGCATGAATGCCATTTGTAATCGCCCCAATTGGTGCTGGTTCTATTTCCTGTGGATGTGGCGACCACATTTGACGATTCACCTCACCGTTGAGCTGACTCACGCCGTTAGCTGCTTTTGACAGCCGCAAAGCTAGTGCCGTCATACTAAATTTTTCCTTGGTATCTTGTTGCTCCGATCCGCCCAATGCCAAAAATTCCTCTTTTGTCAGTCCTAGTTGTTGCCAGTAATTGCTAAAATACTCCGTCATCAAATCGACTGGAAAAGTTTGATGTCCAGCCAGTACGGGTGTATGAGTGGTGAAAACGCATCGCTGTTGTACGGCAGATTTGACTTGCTCGAAAGGTTCGCCTCGATGTACTGACTGACGGGCTACTTCCAGCAGTGTAAAAGCAGCATTGCTTTCATTCAAATGATAAATTTTGGGGTCAAGCCCTAAATGTTGTAACAGCCTGACTCCGCCAATACCCAAAACCATTTCTTGGGCAATGCGAACGTTGTCATCTGCCTGATAGAGACGATTGGTAATTTGGCGATCGCGCTTTTGATTATCCTCCAATCCCGTATCTAATAAATAGAGATTTGCCCTACCGACTCGAACGCGCCAAGCTTGCAATTTAACCGAGCGATCGCACATTGTCACTTTAATTTTTAGCGGTTCCCCACTTGAATCTCGCACCAATTCCAAAGGTAATGTTTCTAGCTCTTGCTCTGGATAAGTTTCCTGTTGCCAACCAGATGCATCTAACTGTTGTTGAAAATAGCCTTGGCGATATAGCAATCCTACGCCCACTATTGGTAAACCTAAATCTGAAGCCGACTTTAAGTGATCGCCTGCTAAAATTCCTAAACCGCCAGCGTAAATATGTAGAGTTTGATGCAAGCCAAATTCCACGGAAAAATATGCTACTGGTTGTTGAGGCGTAATCTCAGGAGCAGCCTGCTTTGCCCAAGTGGAGTGAGAAGATTGCATGTAGCTGTCAAATTTGGTAGCTACAGCTCTAAGGCGTTCTAAGTAAGCTGGTTGTGTTGCTAGCTGTGCGAGTTTTTCTTCTGACAGAGTTGAAAGAAATTGTATGGGGTTATGCTGGGACTGCTCCCATGCTGTTGCGTCAATATCGCGAAAAATGGCTACACCCTCCGGTGTCCAGCTCCACCAAAAGTTTAGCGCTAGCTGACCGAGCGAATCTAGATTTGAGGGCAGCTTGGTGGTTAGGCGAGATGCCAGAGATTGTAGAAGTTCAACCATTCGAGTCAAGTTAGTAACTTTACTAGAGCCAGTGTATGAGGAAGCACTTCTATTTCATCATCCAACTACAGGTAGAAGTCGTTTAAGAAAGCAGAAGAAAGGATTTGTCGGGGCGGGTTTGAAGGCAGATTTCTTGCCTCAGCCGCGAATCTTGGGCTATACTCGCCCGTACAGAAGTCAAAAATCTTAGCAGTAAAAGACACAAATTCAGACGTTTACTTTAAGATATGCTTAACTGAATTGGAGTTTTGCAATCGGTAGTGACAATGAAACTGGCAGCACGAGTGGGTAAGGTAACGCCTTCTTTGACCTTGGCAATTTCCGCCAAAGCCAAAGCCATGAAAGCTGAAGGAATAGATGTTTGTAGCTTCAGCGCCGGAGAACCAGACTTTGATACTCCAGAACACATCAAAGCAGCCGCAAAAAAAGCCTTAGATGAAGGTAAGACGAGATATGGTGCGGCGGCTGGGGAACCCAAGTTAAGACAGGCGATCGCTCGCAAGCTGAAAACAGATAATGGTCTAGACTACCAAGCTGAAAATATCATCGTTACCAACGGTGGCAAACACGGTTTATACAATTTGATGGTGGCGCTGATTGACGTGGGAGACGAGGTAATTATTCCCGCCCCCTACTGGCTGAGCTATCCTGAAATGGTCATTCTCGCTGGCGGAACACCAGTTATCGTCCAGACGGATGCTAGCTGTAAAATTACTCCAGACCAGTTGCGCTCTAGCATTACGCCTCAAACTAAGCTATTTGTTCTCAACTCTCCTTCTAACCCTACAGGTGTCGTCTATACGCCAGAAGAACTGAAGGCACTAGCCGAGGTTGTGGTTGAGAAGGATATTTTAGTTGTCTCGGATGAAATTTACGAGAAATTACTATATACAGATGTAAAACACGTCAGTATCGGTTCTCTAGGTAAAGAAATCTTTGACCGTACAATTATCAGTCATGGCTTTGCCAAAGCCTACTCGATGACAGGTTGGCGTGTCGGCTATTTAGCGGGTGCGGTAGAGTTAATTAAAGCTGCGAGTACGATTCAAGGTCATAGTACGTCTAACGTGTGTACCTTCGCTCAATTTGGTGCGATCGCAGCTTTAGAAAGTTCCCAAGAATGCGTCGAACAAATGCGTCAAGCTTTTGCCAAAAGGCGAGAAGTCATGATGCAAAGATTAGATGCAATTCCAGAAGTGACTTACGCCAAACCCGATGGAGCATTTTACATTTTTGTCGATATCAGTAAAACTGAGAAGACATCAATGGATTTTTGTCAAGAACTTTTAGAGTCTTATCAAGTTGCGGCAATACCTGGAATTGCATTTGGATCGGGCGATCGCATTCGCTTATCCTATGCTACCGATATGACATCAATTGAGAAGGGCATGGATCGCTTAGACAAATACATCCGTTCTTTGTTTTAGCTGAAGCTACGTAGGGTGCGTTACGCCAAAAGCTAACGCACCCTACCAATACCTATAAAACTATAGATTTGGCTTGGATTTATGCCACTCTGTAGCTTGTTCGTAAGCGTGAGCCACTTGAAATAATTGGTCTTCCCGCAACACATTTCCAATCAATTGCATCCCAATTGGCATTCCTTTCTCGTCAAAACCGCAGGGAATACTCAATCCTGGCAAACCTGCCAAATTTACCGTAATTGTCATCAAATCGGTTAAATACATACTTAGCGGATCGTCAGTTTTTTCCCCAGCTTTAAATGCTGTCATGGGAACTGTAGGCGTGACTAATACATCCACTTGCCCAAAAGCATTTTCAAAGTCTTGTTTAATTAAAGTCCGAACTTTTTGTGCCTTTAAGTAATAAGCATCGTAGTAACCAGCAGATAAGGCATACGTCCCTACCATAATCCGGCGCTTAACTTCCTTACCAAAACCCATCGCCCTAGTCCGAGCGTACATATCGATTAGATTTTCGGCATCGGGGACGCGCAAACCATATTTTACGCCATCGTAACGTGCCAAGTTAGCCGAAGCTTCGCTAGGGGCAATGATGTAATAAGTCGGCAAACCGTAGCGGAAACGCGGACAGGAAACTTCTTTAATCTCCGCGCCGAGTTGCTTTAATTGTTCGATCGCCTTATTGACAGCTTGTTCTACAGCCGGATCTAAACCTTCAGCAAAAGTTTCTCTCACGATCCCAATTCGCATCGATTTGAGATCGGGTTTGAGAAATTGAGTGTAGTCAGGGATTTCGACCTTCAAACTTGTAGAATCTTTCGGATCGTAACCCGCGATCGCGCCTAATAAAATTGCCGCATCTTCTACCGTGCGTCCAAAGGGTCCAATTTGATCCAAAGAGGAAGCAAAAGCCACCAAACCATAACGCGACACTAATCCATAAGTTGGCTTCATGCCCACAACACCGCAAAAAGATGCGGGTTGGCGAATCGAACCACCTGTATCAGAACCCAGAGAAACGACACACTCATGCGCCGCTACAGCCGCCGCCGAACCCCCAGAAGAACCGCCAGGAACTCGTTCCAAGTCCCAAGGATTAGCCGTGAGTTGAAATGCCGAGTTTTCGGTGGAACTCCCCATCGCAAACTCGTCTAAGTTGGTTTTTCCCACTGTCACCGCCCCAGCATCCGCTAGTTTTTGCGTTACCGTTGATTCGTAGGGTGGGACGAAGTTTTCTAAAATCTTGGAGGCGCAAGTTGTGGGAATTCCCTTGGTACACATATTGTCCTTCACACCCACGGGAATTCCAGCCAATAACCCAATCTCTTCTCCAGCCGCAATTTTGGCATCCACGGCTTTCGCTTGTTCCAGTGCTTTATCCGCTGTCACGCACAAAAAGCTGTGGATCTTTGGTTCTAGTGCTTGAATCCGATCCAGCGCTTCTTGCGTAATTTCCACTGCCGAGCGTTCTTTTTTCACCAATTGTCCGTGCAACTCGCGGATGATGGATGCCATCTCTCGCTTCCTCTTTGCTTCACAGTCCAGACTATAAGTATAGAGTGTCTGGGCAGAAACTAGGGACAGTGACTAGTGACTAGTGGCTGGTGACTAAAGAAGAGTCTAACTACTAACCACTGGTTTCACCAGCCACTCACCAATGACGAATGACAAATGACAAATGACCAACAAAATTCAAATCTTTTTCACCGAGTCTGAAATATGTCCTGGGAAGAAATCTATGCCGACTGCTGATTTAAATAAGTAAGCAAATAATAAAATTACGCCGCTAATAACTAAGTTGGCTCCCAAAAGGAGAATAACAACTGCGATCGCATTACCAATCCTGGCAAGTCTTTCAGGTATATATTGACGTTTGCGTTTTCGACGATCTTTACCAACAAAGAGAACTAAATAAAATCGAGAAAATAACAGGTCGATGTTAAATCTAAAATCTACAATTTTGGGTGAGGGTTGAGGAATTGCGAGAGTTAAAATATTGACTATGGCTTGTAGCTGTTCTGTAGTAAAGCTTGCCAAAATATTTGGTTCGACCTGCTGTAAATAATATTCTGGATTTCTAGTTCGATAATTGGGCAGATTAACTTGTTCTTTAATAGGTAAGTCTTTCAAAAATACCTCCAGGTACAGATTGACATATATTCTTAAAATTGAGAAATCAAGAAAAAATTCAGAAATTTATTATTTCTATTAACTCTCACTCGCTTAATTTAGGAATAATCCTTCGTCTAATATTCTGCCTATGCCTAGACCTACCGAAGTAAAGATGGTCAAAAACCAAAAAGCTAAATGTTTATTTAACCCCGCAGATAGTAACGCATGTTTTACTTGAGCTAAAGTCAAAATTAACCCTAATGCCATAATCCAAGTCATAGCTAAACCAAACGCCCAAGGCGGAATTCCTGCCCAAGGAATACTTTGAGGCCAAGTCATAGCAAAAGCTCCAACCCAGACCAGTAAAACAATCCAAGCAACAGCCAAAGCGACAGCATCAAAACCAACCCAAGCTAAATGCACGGTAATGACTTGCGTGCCTGTCCAAGTAAACCAGCTCGCATTACAATCGGATAATAGCCAACCAGTGCCTATGTATCCAAGCAATAATACTAGTAAATAGAGCCTTGAAATTCCATTTAACCGTGATACTTTTACGTTCATTTCAAACTAAATTCAAAGATTTTGCTCGCTTCCTTGTTCTAACGAATGACAAATGACAAATGACAATCATAACGGTAGATATAATGAACCATTTAGAATCTGCGATATTATAAGTATTCCTATAGTTGTAGCGATCGCAAATCGGGAAAATTACTGATAAATAGGCGATCGCAATAAAGAGACGATAAAGTAGTAAAACTAAAAAGTATTAATGACAGCTTCTGTTGTGAATTTGCACGTTTACGTCCAAGGCAAAGGCTTACCTATTCTCTGCTTGCACGGTCATCCTGGTTCTGGTTTGAGTATGTCCGTGTTTACTCAACACCTATGCCAACGCTTTCAAACAATAGCCCCTGACTTACGAGGATATGGTAATAGTCGCACGCCGACTAATTTCGCCATGACCGATCACCTGCATGACTTGGAAGCACTCCTCGATCGCTATCAAATTAGTGAATGTCTGGTTTTAGGTTGGTCTTTAGGTGGAATCTTAGCGATGGAATTGGCTTTAAGGCTTCCAGAACGAGTTAAGGGACTCATTTTAATCGCTACAGCTGCTCGTCCTCGCGGCAGTCATCCAGCAATCAGCTGGCAAGATAATTTGTATACTGGCTTAGCGGCGATCGCAAATGCTATACAACCCGGCGATCGGTGGCATATAGATACTTTTGCTAAGCGATCGCTCTTTCGCTACCTGGTGCAACAGCACACTTCCGCTACTTACGAATACATTGCTAAGTATGCTATGTCAGCGTATTTGCAAACTTCTTCTCCTGCCCAACGCGCTCTCTTTACGGCGCTCAAAAGTGGTTACAATCGCCTTCAGGATTTATCGCAGATTCAGTGTCCTAGTTTAATTATGGCGGGAGCAGCCGACCGTCATATTACTCCAGAATCGAGTCAAGAAACTGCACGACACTTACCCAATTCTGAATGGATTTGTTACCATAATACCGCGCATTTGTTTCCTTGGGAAATTCCCGATCGTGTTTTGAGCGATATCGATTGGTGGTTGGCATTACATTCATTTGTTTAATGCGCTGGCTAAGTACAAAATTTTGTGTTTTGAAAACTATAAAAATTTTTTTAATACCTCAACAGTAGCGAGTCCTGTTTTTTTCCAACTAAATTGTCTGGCTCTGGTCAAACTTAAACTAGAAAGATGCGATCGCAGTTGACTATCAGTAACTATAATTTCCATAGCAGCAGCAATCTCCTCAATGTTATAGGGATTCACTAATAAAGCCGCATCTCCTGTAACTTCTGGTAAAGAAGAAAGATTAGACGTAATTACAGGAGTACCGCAAGCCATTGCTTCGAGTACGGGTAAGCCAAATCCCTCCCACAAACTAGGAAAAACTAATGCGATCGCCCGATTGAGTAAAATTGGTAGTTGTTCGTAGGGAACGTAATCTAGAAACTTAACGCGATCGGCAATTCCTAATTCTATACTTTGCGCTTTTAGCTTTGGAGTATAGCGGCGATCGCCCGTTCCAGCTAGTAAAAGATCGCAATCTCGATAACTCGGGATCTTGGCAAAAGCTGCAATTAATCGGTGTAAGTTTTTGTGCGGATCGTGACGACCAATATAAATAAAGTAAGGACGAGTTTCGTTCTGCTGAGCTAAGTTGAGCCAGCGGAAATGGTTGGCATCATATGCTAGGGGTATGGGAGTAATTTTATCGGCTGAGATGTGGAAAAAGTCAATAATGTCTGAGGCTGTCGCAGTGGAGTTACAAATAACGTGCTGTGCTTGGCTGAGAACTTGGGGGATGTAATAGCGATGATAGGGAGTTAAGGGTGAAAGTCTAGGAAAGCGCAAGGGGATGAGGTCGTGAACCGTAACGATGTAGCGACAGCGCTTGTAAAGGGGTGCTTCTGGAACGGGGGAGAACAATAACTGCGATCGCAATTGGCGATAAATTGGCGATAGTTGCAGTTGAGTCCAGAATAAACGTCGTAAATGTCCGACCGTTCCTTGTTCTGGAGTTAAGTTAGCGGGAATGGAATAATATGCGTCTTGAGTCTGCGGTGTGGGTAGAAGACGAGCAGCAACAGGCGAAATTAGAAAGGTAGGATCGAGCGATCGCAAGTGCGGGATTAAATTCAGAGCGTAGGTTGTAATTCCTGTCGGTTTCTCAATCAGAAAAGATAAGTTAACTAGCATTGAAAGGGAGCAGGGAGCAGGGAGCAGGGAGCAGGGAGCAGTTATAAGTGACCAGTGACCAGTGACCAGTTAACAATCCACTACACCCCACACTTCCCACACTTCCCACACTTCCCACACCCTACACCCTTTCTTCACTACTCCCTACTCCCTCTAGCCAAATTGGATTGCTGAGATACCACTGAATTGTCTTTAATAACCCACTATCAAAGTTCTCTTTTGGTTGCCAGCCTAGTTCTCTAGAGATTTTGCTGCAATCTATAGCATACCGTCTGTCGTGTCCGAGACGGTCTTTGACAAAAGTAATTAAAGAAGAGTGGCGAAAATTAGGTTTGGGAACCAAATCGTCAAGAATGGCGCAAATTTTCTCAACGACTGTGATGTTATTTTGTTCGTTTTTTCCCCCAATATTATAACTTTCTCCCACCCGACTATGTTGTAAAACTAGATAGAGAGCTTCGCAGTGATCTGCAACATATAACCAATCTCGAATATTTTGCCCATCTCCATATATTGGCAAAGGTCGATCGTGTAAAGCGTTGAGAATTATTAATGGGATCAGTTTTTCGGGAAACTGACGCGGACCGTAGTTATTCGAGCAGTTGGTGATTAGAGTGGGAAAACCATAAGTATGATAGTAAGCTCGAACAAGATGATCTGAGCTTGCTTTTGACGCTGCGTAGGGACTATTTGGTGCGTAAGGGGTATCTTCTCGAAATGACTGAGCTTTTGGTTCTAAAGAGCCGTAGACTTCATCAGTAGAGACGTGTAAGAAACGGAATTGCGCTTGCTTTTGTACAGATAATTTTTCCCAATACGCCTTACTAACTTCTAACAGTTGGAATGTTCCTACTATATTAGTTTGAATAAAATTTTGAGGGCTTTGAATCGAGCGATCGACATGAGTTTCAGCGGCAAAGTTGATAATTGCATCTGGCTGATACTGTTCTAATAGATGAGATAATAGGTCGCGATCGCCAATATCTCCACGGATAAAATGATAATCGCGATCGTCCTGCAATTGGGCTAAGTTTTGAGGATTACTGGCATAAGTTAACTTGTCTAAATTGACGATCCTAGCCCATTGCTTTTCTCGTGCTTGTAAAATAAAGTTAGAACCAATAAACCCGAAGCCACCAGTTACTAAAAATGTTTGCATCTTACTACAGGAAAAGGTAGTATTCATCACCATGATGCGATCGCCAAGGCAACGATCGTGCAGTTTAAACCAAATTCCATCGATAACCAGAATATTGCTATACCAACAGACTACGGTAAGCCTTTAATGTTTCCCGAGCATTGTGCTGCCAGGAGTACTGTTTTGCTCTTGCTTTACCTTTTTGAATTAATTTATATCGCATTTGAGAGTTATTAATCACCTCCCAAATTGCTTCGGCTAATTTATTTGAATCGTTCGGATCGATTAATATAGCTGCATCTCCCGTGACTTCTGGTAATGATGAAGTGTTAGAAGCGACTACCGGAGCGCCTAATGTCATGGCTTCTAGTACAGGTAAACCAAATCCCTCGTAGTAAGAAGGATAAACAAATACATCGGCTCGAGCATAAAATAGTGCGACTAATTCATCAGATAAATAGTCAAGATGGTAAATGTCTTGTTGATAAGGTGATGCCTCGATCGCAGCAAAAATACTTTGATAATTCCATCCTTTGCGTCCAATTAATATAAGATTATGTTCGATCTTGTACTGCTGTTTTAATTTATTAAAAGCCATCACGATAGAAATGATGTTTTTTCTAGGTTCTATGTTACTAACAAACAATAAATAAGGCTTAGAGAAATTGTATTTTGCCGTCCGGCTAAGCTGTTCGACATTTAGAGTCGATAAGTAATTAGAACAGTATCGACTTGCCAATGGGGCAACAAAAACTCGTTCGGCAGCAACATTGAGATGTTGAATAATATCTTGCTTAGAACTTTCTGAGATAGTTAAAACTAAGTCCGTCCACTGCAGACATCGTTTGACTTTCTCTACATAACTTTTAGCGACTACATTAACATATTGAGGATATTTAATAAAAGCAACATCATAAATGTTCATGACCTTGAAGCCGCGATCGCAAGGATAAACTGAATAGTTAGTTCCGTGCAATATGTCTGGATTTCCCCAAGATTTTGCCAAGGATGACCAAATCGATTTGTAAGTCGGAAATAATAACAAATTAGAAACTCTAACTGGAATTGGGAGGACATGAACTGAAGGATATTGCGTTAAGGCTTCAGGAACATTCCAGTTCCCGCGCAGCCAGTCTTTCATTCCAGGTTGATAGACAATGCCTAACTCAAAATTTTCCTCTGCTTGCAGGGAGTAAAGCGATTGAATTAAGTTTGCTACCTGCAACCCAACTCCACTAGGCTTAGGAGTCATTGGAGTAGCATCAATGATAATTTTATGAACTGACACTGAAAAACCATGAATCAGAATAATTATTTCATTTTAGTCAGTTGTGTAGTACATAGGTCAGCTTAAGCAACCCATTCCATATTAGTAAACATACCCACAAATTTCATTTGGAGTAAAAATGAAGGAGTTGCCATCAGTAATAGTAGGAAAACAATCCATTTTCGGTCGAACAATCTGTAGAATTGCGTCCTAGATATGAGGTGGCTTATAGCTAGTACAAGCACCACATGTACGCAGAAAGTGTAGCGAACCATGCTCGTCATGGATAGGCTACTCATACCGCAGGCAGATAGATAAAACATGAGCCAGCCAGCTACATAAAATTCAGCTCTTTGTTTCCAGCTACCCTCTGTCAGAAAAGGTACTGCTTTCCGTTCAAGTAAAAAGACGATGAAAAAACTTATCAAAGCGAACGGTACTGAAATAGCATTAATTACATCAGGTAAATTCAAAATTTTAGGGTCAAGGAAAGCAAAATAACTTTCCGGCTTGAAAATGGCTAAATAGTTAGGTTTGACTCCCCATCCTATTGCTTGCGTTTGCATGTAGAAATTCCAAGCGCCAAACTTGAAATAACAAAAAGCAAAGAACAACAGAGAACCCAGACTAGCAACAGTGCTTACTAACAAATATTTGCTCCTCTTTTGCCAAAACCGAAATGGTTTTGCTTTTCGATCTTTAGCGCTAAATAGCCAAAAGTGGAATAGCGGATAAATAGCTATTGGTAGACCAATAACCCGAGTTGCAGTCATGACAAAGCCATGTGTAGCAGCAAGAATCCAGGCAACACGCTTTTTTGATGCAGTCCAGTAGAGGAAGCCAAGCAACATCATCAAAAACAGCGATTCTGAGTAACCAGCGACTAAATAAAAAGCAGCTGGATGTACTAAAATCGCGATCGCACCGCAAAGCGATAGTTTATCAGAAATCCGCCAACGTTGAAACAACAAAAATACATATGTCCAAAACCCCCAACAGGCTATCTGTGCGGCTAGTAGCAAAGCAGTTTGTGTGGGTAGATTGAAAACGTTCTTAATCGCCCCAGCAATGATAGGATAGCCAGGGAAAAATGCTACATTTGATAAATCTGGATTTTGCGGAGTGGGCGGAATTGTACTTCGATATCCATGTTCGATAATATGCGTATACCAGTCACAATCCCATTGGCAAAGCTTAGAATAGCCCTCTACTAAGTTTTGAGAATTTGAAAACAAACACCCGAAGAGAACTTGGATTAACGTAAATCCTAATCCTAAGCAGATAGCTTGGTAGATTCGTGGGTAGCGTTTGAACCCAATGATATTTAGCACTGGCAATATCTTTTGAAGTACAACAATTTATTCAGGCTTGCGAACAAACTCCTGTTGACTTGACGCGAAAGAATACATTTTGTGTCCCGTAAAGCTAAGTAGAGCTACACAAGCAGCACTGACCAAACGGGCAGCAGTAGCATTCCAACCAGCATCATCCATTAACAGTTGTAACAATCCTAAATTTGCCAGCAAGCTGTTGAGAGCAACTGTGGCAAACACGGCGTACTGAATTAGCCAGTTCTTCCAATAGACACCAAAAACAAAGCGACGGCTCAGCCAAAAATTAGTCGTTAATCCCATAAAATAGCTGATACAAAGGGCTGAGACAGACCAAACGCCCGACTGAACCAGCAATGAAAAAATCAGGACATCAACGACTGTTGCGGCTCCACCTGTAAAGACGTAGCCACCAAATTCTTTCAAGATTTTGAGTGTCTTTTGTGGGCGCGGTTTTTTCACTGTCTTATGTGTGGTGGTCTTAGCAGTTGCGCTAGCTTCTTCTTGGTATTCGCTATCTGAATTGACCGACCAAAGATTGTGCTTGCCAGGACTTAAGACGTTTTCTGCCGCTAGAATCCCCATCAATAAGCTATGGTCTTGATTGTTGTATTTAAATGCACCGTATCTTCCAACTAATTGAAGATTCGGAAATTGCTGTAAATACGACTGAATATCGCTCAGTGCTTGTTGATAGTTACCTGCATAAATTGGGTAAGTGCGGGGTAGGCGAACGACAAATCCACCAGAAACTTTTTCGTGATGTAAAAGCCCAATTTTTCGCAGTTCTTGTTCTGCTCGCTCTAACAATTCTGCTTCTGGTTGCTGCCACATCGGTTCGTCGTAGTTGCACCAATACTCGCAGCACAATGGTGTTTGATGTTGGTTTGGCAGCATCTCAGGCGACCAATTCGCAAAATTGGTGACTCGTCCTAATTGCACGCTTGGCTCGTTAATGTAAAGCCAGTTATCTGGGAATAAGTTATTGCCTTCAACGATTAAATAGACCAAAATTGTATTGCGAAATTTGAGAGACTTAGCAGCTGCGATCGCCTCTGATGGAGCAGGTGGATCTATTTGCTGCACCAACAAGCTAATGGGTACGGAAGAAATTACGCCGCCGCAGTTGACTGTTGACTCCTCTCCTGTCTGGCGATTTCTTAATGTGATTTGGGTAACTTGAAAGTTATCGTGGTGAACCTGTACGACTTCTGTATTTAACAACACGCTTTGATTATGCTGGCGCAGGTATTCACCGATTTTTTCATACAATTGACCCGAACCTAACCGAGGAAATTCAAAGCGATCGATCAGTGTTTTGACTTTGCCATCGTTACCCAATAAAGCACTTCGAGCTGCTTTCAACAAGGATAAGCCTTTAATGCGTTGCGCCGCCCAATCTGCACTAATTTCCGTGCAGGGTATGCCCCAAAGTTTTTCCGTGTAAGCCTGAAAAAATATTTCAAATAGTCGCCGACCAAATCTGCTCGTTACCCATTGAGCAAAGTTACGGGGGTGGCGATTGGGAAATAACTGCGATTTGACATATGAAACGAGAATTTTTGTACTCTCAATCGGTCCCAGTGTCAGTAGGGTTTCTTTAGCTTTGAGCGGATAGCTGAAATACTTTCCCCCGTAGTAGATGCGTGTCAGGCGATTGACAGTAACTCGATCTTTTCCTAAAACTTCACCCCAAAGTTTGAGTACGGGAGCGAGTTTAGTAAAAAAGCGATGCGGACCAAAATCTAGAATAAAGCCTTGATATTCGATACTTTTTGCTAATCCGCCCACCCTAGTATCTCTTTCTACTACTACGACTGGTTGACCTTTTTGAGTTAAGGTGTAAGCCGCTGCTAGTCCTGCTGGACCCGCTCCTAAGATATAGATTGGATTAGCTTTACTCATGTCACTCCACACTACACTAGACTACTTGTCTAAACTTTTATAAAGTTTCAGACAATATACCTTCATCGCGATCGTCTTGACAACCGCTATTTATTGTCAATATCTACAAATATGTCGAGTAGCTGAGCGCCAGCGTTAGCAAATTAACTGACTCTCTCTTGCACCATTGTTTAGCATCAAGTATGCCTTCCTATCTTTATATATGGGATGTAAAAGCATCCCGCGATCGCATCTTTAGTTGTCTAAAGATCGCAACTTCGCATACAGCACAAATAGAAACAGTACGATTTCTCTGGCTTATCGTTCAAAGCCTCACCACTAATAGCCTCCTCACAAAAATGTTTCATATCCAAGTTATTGTCAATAGTTTTAGACAGATCGATCAGACCTTTTGTTTCAACAATCTTGAAATTGTGCCTCTCTAAAATTTGGCACAAGTCACTGTAAAAGTATTCAATTTTATGTTCTGGATGAATATAACCTTGAGGACACTGTATTTGAGTCGCAGAACGATTTGGAGTATCTAGTGCCAGCTTACCCCCTGGTTTCAATAACTTGTATGCTTGAGCAAACACTTTTTCAGCATCTTCTGTAGTTACGTGTTCGATCGATTGTCCTGACCAAATTAGATCGAAAGAACCTTCCTCAAACAGAGATAGGTCGCTCATGCTTGTATAAACATAATTAATATCGCAATTGTTGTATCTAATATTTTGTGTCAACTCAGGAGCTTTTAGCATCCTTTCATCGGGAGGTAAGTCGGCAATATATATTTTTTCCGGTAGATATGGATAGCCAAAGCTTAACAAAGCACCGCGATCGTCACCCGTAGAAGCTCCCCCTAAGTCTAGAATAACTTTTGCTTCTGGAAGCACCGTTCTAATCAGTTTAAATCTAGCGTGATGAAGCTTAGCATCCAGCATATGCCAATAGTCTTTGCTACTCACAGGACGTAGTTGAAATTCAACAGAATCGACTAACATTCTCACCAAAGCAGTTCGACTCAAACCTGTATCAAGCACGTTCAACCAGTTTGCTAACCCATCTGAGTCAATTTCGCGCTCAAATATAACTTTATATGCCATTCTTAAATAGCTTTCGTCAGAAATCGTCTCCATTTCATGCCAACTTTCATTAGAACGGCTTTGGTTTTTTAATTCAGGTTTACCAAATTTTTTAACGATGGTTTTTACAGAATTGGGAGCTACTTTGGCAAAAAAGTTTTTGGTATTCATCTTGCTGGTTTTTAATTTTAAAATTTCAGTCGATTCTTTCAAAAACAAGCGGCTTTTTTATCTACCTTAAAGCAGATATTAGATGTTTTTTTGCTATGAAACACTGATAATACAAAACTCTAATTAAAGTAGCAGTTACGCTACTCATATTTCTAGCAAGTTTCTTGCTGAACTCACAAAAATTTTGACGATCGCGAACTAATCCGATCGGCGATCGCTTCTGTTTTTTGCTGCTCGCCACGTTTAGAAAAAACAAAGTATGACTTTCTCGCGATCGATGTTTTTTCCATATAAGCATCATACTTTTTGTGCAAAACTTTTTCAACTTCTACTTCTCGTTGAAAACCATGCTGTTCAAATTGTTTTACCCACCAGTGCCAATCAGCCCAAATTAAATGTCCGTTAATCGGATAGCCATCTTTATCAACGTGAAGCAGGGTAAAAGGTTTTTCTTGGGCAATATCCCGTTCCCACTCTTTAATATAAACAGGAAAAACCGTACCAAATATTGGATCTTCGCCAAATGCCGGAATATTGCCAAATAAGTAACCGCCATTAACTAATATTCGATCTATGCGATCGAGATAGTCGTGCAGTTTATTGGGATTTAAGTGTTCAAATATATCTAAACCAAAAATGAGATCGTATTTTTCCGAAAGATCTAGTTCTAACAAGTCTCCATGATGGATATTATTTTTAATGTCAGGAAAAGCTTTATCAATTGCCATCGAGCTAATTTCTATTCCTTCGCAATGGATGTTCATCTCATGCAAACATTGCAGAATAGTTCCATTGGCACAGCCTATCTCTAAAGCTCTTTTTGGTTGAAAGCCTGACATAATTTCAGCCATGACTTTCTTATCTTTATCAATTCTAAAACCCCATACACCAGGTTTTTCATAATAACCGTGTTTGAGAATCATGGCTTCTAGCCAATCAAAATCATCTGAAGTTTCTACAGAAAATACTAAAGCATTGTTTGGTTGTAAAAGATCCTCTACTGCATAGTAGTTGTTTGGTTTGAGTTCTCGTAAATTTTGAATTCTAATATTTTCCTTTAAAACTTTGTTAATAAACTCATCCGACTGAACTAAACTCATGAGTACGTCGGTTCTGCTGTAGCCCGTTTGGAGGAGCTTAATGTAATGTTTTAATCCATCTTCATCGACATCTCGTCCTAAAAGTTTGCGATAAGCATCTCCTAAAAATTCTCGATCTGATAAAGTTTCTGACTCTGAGGTGGAGCGCTTAGTTGAGAGCGAATCAGAGATTTTTCCAATTGTTTTACTAGCTCTGCTTGAGAGATTTAATAGTTGACTCAGATAGCTCATGACTACAATTCTCCTCCATCATTAGGACGATTTTATTTAACTTTTCAATAACTGCGGGAGGCGAAAACTTGTTTCGCTGTTGGCGCTGAGCAACTATCACCTTTTCTCTCAGCGATATATCTTTAACAAGAATCTTTGCCAATGCTGCGATTTCAACAAAGTTTTCCTTATTGATAAACATCAGCCCAGCTTTACTTAATGTCTCAGGAATCGCACTGCTTTTGTACGCCAGAATCGGCACGTCAAACCACATCGCTTCGACTAAGGGAACGCAAAATCCTTCATGTTCGCTCATCGACCAAAATAGGTGAGCAGTACGATAAAAAGCTAAGAGTTGGGCATCGTTGACTTGCCCGGGAATCATCACGTAGTTTGTGACGTGCAACCGATGCATCAAGCTCGTGACGTGGTGATAGTATGGATCGTTGATGTCACCGCCACCGATGAGAATCAATCTTGCCTCTCGATCCATTGTCAAGTAATGGGCAAAAGCTTCTAGAAGGTGATCTTGGCGCTTGTGAGGCGAGACGCGCCCGACAAAGAGGAGATTAGTTTTACCATCCTGTAACTGCTGCATCAACTCTGGATCTGCTGCCATATCCCACTTTTTTGGATCTATGGGTATGGGAAGTATACCTGGTGCAGTAAATCCAGATTCCGCGAGTTCAGAGGCGTTATATGTGGAAACTCCGACTGAGAGGGGGAAGTGTTGGGCAAGTTGGTTTAATTCAGCCCGACCTTGTTCTAGTAATTGGGCAACGTCAGGGCGATACGACCGGAAAAACTCAGCAGGCGTGATGTTGTGATAGATGAGGCACTTAGTCCCGGGGTGAGCGATCGCGTATTCTGTCACTTCGCAGCCAATCGAGTGATGATAAATCAATCCAGCATGTTGACCGATACTTTTAGCATGAGGTCTTTTAGCTTCATGGGTGGCGCGTGGGTCTAAATGTTCGGCAAAAATTTCTGATTTGTAACCAAGGGCTTGTAAATAGTTTCTAATCCACCTAGCATGGTTAGAAATGGCATCCCCGTAGGAAAAACCAGCCATCAGTTGATGAATTTCTTTCAGTCTCTGTTGTGGCTGTGGGGGAGTGGCTGGAACAGTTGCCAGTCCTAAAATAGTTTCGTAGCGATCGATGACTCCATCCCAACTCGCATTTTTCTTAGCATAGTTTTGACCGTTTGCACCGTATTCTGCTAGCTGTTCCATTCCAGCGCGATCGATTTGGGCAAACATCTCCGCCCATTCAATTTCTGTTGCTGCTAGCCAACCTCCCCGCGCGCTCTTAACAGCACTTGCGGTTGCCAAACAATCTTGATGTACGACTACGGGTCGTCCGTAGAACCAAGCTTCCATCATGACGCGAGAGTAACTTTCATTCCGACTGGGTTGAAATAAAGCCAAGCAGTTTGCTAGTAGTGCTTCTTTCTCGCTTTCTGACACTACACCAAGGTCAGTTAACCCTGGCGCAGCGTCGTGAAATGATGTTTCTCCCGAACCAGCTAAAATTAATTGCAAACTAGAGTCTGGATACTTCTGCTTGAAAATAGCATAAGCTCTGACTAAGAAATCTGTATTTTTTGTTGCATCTCGGCGACCGAGATAAAGAATATAACGCTCTTTTTTGAGTGCGAGATTGCCAATGTGAGTTAGAGTCGGATCGTCTTGCTGTCCAACCTCTATTCCCTCTCCAACGACACAACTTTTGGAAATAATCCCAGGACCGTATAACTTTCTGGCAAGTTGCTCTTCACCTTCGCTATTAAATAATAACCCGCGTGCTAGGTGAAACATCTGCTCGACTTGCGGCAAATAAGCATAAGCTTCGTCATGCAAACAGGGTTGTAAAAAGGCGCGATCGGCAACAATTGACAGTCCATTTAAAATTGGACCGTACAGATAGGGGATGAATAAAAATGCTTGATATTGATGGTGATGAGTTTTGAGAAAGTGTAGTAGTTGGGGGGAACTAATACTCTCCGCACAAAATATTGCCGCATCATCTAAGCTGACTGGACTGACTCCTGGTTTGAACTGCGCAGTCGGTACTCTCAGCATGAGATGATTGACTTGATTAAAGGTATCGTGGTCGGTTCGGACGACCTTGAACCGACGAATTGCAATCCCTTCCTCTTGACTCAATCCAGGCTTATGATGATTTTCTGCCCAGTTGCGATCGAAAGCTTGACAGCAAGTCGTTATAATCTCAACTTTGTGTCCTCGTCGTACCAAACGGGAGGCGATCTGCCAAGCTTGTTGTTCTGCGCCGCCTTTTAAAGCTTTACCAAACCAAGGGATTACAATCGCCAGTGGCTTCATACTTTATATCCAATAAGGGCATAATCACGGGGACCAAAAAACCAGTTATGCAAAATTCGCATTTCTGGCTCTTCGCGATCGAAAGGACTCGTTTCGACCGGGTTTAAGTGTAAGATTTGAACGTTATGCAAGCCTTGATAGGTAAACAAGAATTGCATACTTTCTGGGTAGAGGGGTCTTTGGTGAGTTGGATCGGAATAAAAGTCACAAGCACCTACGAGTAAATTTTGCGGATTTGGCGTTTCAAAAATAGCTATTCCATTTGGTTGTAAGACTCGCAAGACTTCTGTAATTAAATTGAGCAACTGCGCAAAAGACAAGTGTTCGATAATATGAAAGCCAGTCACGGCTCCCAAGCTATGTTCTGGTAGCGATTGCAGGTAAGTAATGACATCGGCTTCGATCGCCTCCAGTCCCCTAGACTGACATTGTTCGATCGTGACTTGGTTAATATCGAGTCCTTTTGCCGTATATCCATTGTCGCGTAACAGTTCTAGCCATTCACCCCGTCCGCATCCTACATCTAAAATTGGTGCGTCTGGCGTGCCTACGTTGGCTGCGGCAATCTTCGGCAAGTAGACTTTGAGTTTATTCGTAATGTCTTCCCGCGAGCCGCGAAATCGTTCTTCAAAGGCAGCGTAAAAGGCATCTAGCGAGTGCTGATTTTCATCGAAAAAGCTGGTCAAATGCTCTTGACTAAAAGCTCCTGGTAAGCGTTGCCGTGCTTCTTCGAGAAACAGAGTAATCAATCGCTTTTGCTGTGCTAAGTCGTTTTTGAGATAGCTATCGTTTCGGTTGTGACGGTCTTCGATCGCCAGCAAGTGAGCGTCCATGCTACTAATACGAATACCAATACCATTCAATCCTTCTTCAGTCAACTTGAGGCGATCGCTGAATTGCTCTAAGTTGAATTCACTCGCATGGATGCGAGCGCTATTTTGACTGACCCGCTCCTCGCTAGCGTTCAAGCGTTCTCGATTTTGCTTGACTTGCTCTTGAGTGGCATGAATCTGAGTCACTTGCTCTTGGGTGACGCTATTGAGCCGCTCTCTAATCCGAGCCAGCTGCGATTCGCTCGAACCGAGGCGATCGCCTAATTGAGCTATCCGAGCTTCTGTAGAACTGAGGCGATCGCTCATGCTACTCATTTGAATTTTTAACTCGGCTACCTGTTCGCTCAGCCGTTGCTCGATCGCCGCTATCTCTCTTAATCCTTGACTGAGAGAAAAATTAACGACTCGCTGCTCTTTCTGAATAAAGTTGTAAATTTTGAGGCTGTACTTTTTTAACCAACCTACATTAAAGGGAAAGCGATCGAACTTCTTGGGCCAATGAGTGCGAACTTGCGCCTTGAACTCAGCATTACTCGCTAATGCTTCTATGTGGCTGATATTGACAACTTCTTTAGCGATCGCCCCCGATCCGTTGCGATCGTGCTGTAATACCGTCAGCAAATCTGGCTGTCGTCGAGAAACTTCCTCTGTAATTTTTTGTTTTAATTCCTCAATATTTATTTCTGGATTATTCGCTTCAATCATTGCGGACTAACTCTGAGATTAACCTACTATTTCTAGCTTAATTTTTTTCGATGCAACAACTAATCCGTAGGCACGATTGTTTTGACTATTTTTGCCGGAACCCCTGCAACAATTTGATAGCTGGGAACATCGCCTTTGACAACTGCACCTGCTGCGACTACAGAATGCTTGCCGATTTTACAAGGACCAATGACTGTAACATTACTAGCTATCCACACTCCCTCCTCGATCGCAATATCATTTCCTTCAGTCGGAAAATCATACATTCTGGCTTTACCAAACTTGGTGTAGTCATGGGTTCCAGTAATCAAACTCACGTTATGACCGAAAAAAACATCTTCTCCTATGCATATAGTGCCAGAAGATAAGTTAAATAGAGCATTATTGACCACGCAAGATGCTGAGAGTTTAAGTCTTTGGGGATCGCCATAAACTAAATAATGATTCAATTGCACTTGTTCGATGCGTTTCTCTAAATCGGCTTGAGCTAGTTTTTGGTTTAAATAACTATCAATTTGTTCTTGCCAATAACCTTGAGATAGCTTTTGACTTAAATAATTATCGACCCACCCTTGCATCCAATTTTTTAATTTAGATTTTAAAAACTTATAATTTAAAAAATAATTTAAAAATTTATCGATTGTCCCGTACATGCGAGTTCCTCACATAGTCTGATCTGCCTACCTGCGACTTGGAATACACCATCGACGAAATCATTGACTGCTGCTTGGAGGGTAGTTGCATTTTGAATCCAATCGAGCATCTCTAAATTTTCGTGAGGACCATCGCCAAATGCAATATCAAAGGTATAGCTACCTCCAGCAAGGTGAGGCCAAATAAACTCGAATTCGACCGTAGCTCTACCAATTTCCGATTTTGATAACCAGTAATCGGCAAATTCTTTATCTAAAAGTTCAGTACTCCAGCCTGAAAGCACGGTTCGCAGTCGATCCAATAGGGCAATGCCAACGTTAGGTTTTCTGACGCGATCGTGTCTAAATGTGGTGATTCTGACTTTAATAATGTCACCTGGATAAACTAATTTAATCGGGCGATCGTTTGCTCCTAATAAGCAGATATCTTCTATTTCTGCTCGTCCCGTACCAAATCTTTCATAATTAGGAAATGATAAAAAGGGTTTATTCGTAAAAGGATTGAATTCTTTAATTGTTATTTTCTGAATATCGATATTTTCTTCATTCTGATTGTTTATAGCTATGCTATGGGGAACATCTGGGCGATCGTGGAGATGTGAAGCAGTACGCTTGTTCACTTCTTCATGTACCCAAGCCTGGTAGTGCTTGCAGACTTCCGCTGGTTTACCGCTATCGACAACAATCCCTTGATTCATCCAAAGCGCTTTTGTACAAAGGCGTGAAACTGCCCCCACATCGTGAGATACATATAAAATCGTCCCACCACTATCTTGAAATTCCCGAATTTTTGCCATACACCGATGTACGAACACGCCATCTCCTACAGCTAATGCTTCATCCACAATTAAAATTTCCGGATTGACATTAATCGCAACAGCAAAAGCTAAGCGGACAAACATACCGCTAGAATAGGTTTTGACGGGTTGTTCCATAAACTCGCCAATCTCTGCAAAAGAGGCAATTTCATCAAACTTGGTTTCGATTTCGGCTCGGTTTAAACCTAAAATTTGTCCGTTGAAAAAGACATTTTGCCGTCCGGTAAACTCAGGATTAAATCCACTACCTAACTCAAGTAAAGCTGAAACTCGACCGTTAACATAAACTTCCCCTGTTGTGGGTGTTAGCGTTCCAGCAATAACTTGCAGTAACGTACTCTTGCCAGAGCCATTTTGACCGATGATCCCTACGGTTTCTCCGGTTTTTACCTCTAGGCTGATATCTTTCAACGCCCAAAACTCTTGGGCGCGGCTCTTGCCAGGTAATAAAATTTCTTTGAGTCGATCTATCGGGCGATTATAACACCTGTAGCACTTCGAGATATGGTTTAAGGAAATTGCAATCTCACTCATCACACGCTGCTATTTGGCAAAACTAGAGGACATCGGCAAAAGCTGGGCGTAACTTCTTGTATATCCAGAAGCCGCCTGCGAACACAACCAGAGAAACTATGCCAGCAATTGCCCACTCTCCCCAATGCTTTACTTCTCCCACTAACACCAAGCCTCGATAAGTTTCTGCGATCGTTGCCATTGGATTTAACCAGAATACCCAGTCTCTAATTTGAGACGGAATGAGAGATTCGGGGTAAACAATTGGCGCTAAATATAACCAGATATTTAAAATAACTGCTAAAGTCTGAGGAATATCTCGCAAAAATACTGTTAGTCCCGCAGCAATATATGCCAGTCCTGATGTAAATAGTATTTGAGTCAGCCAGAGTAGAGGTAGCAGCAAAAGCGTGATGTGAATCGTTTTTGTGGTTACTGCTACCAAAAAAATCAATGCCATCAATCCAAACGTACTTTCAACAAACGCAGATAGCACTGGTACTAAGGGCAAGAGAGACAAAGGAAAAACAACTTTCTTAACTAGGTTAGTATTGCCTACAACTGAGTTTGAAGACTGTAACAGTCCGTTGGTGAACGCTATCCAAGGCAACAATCCGGCAAACAGCCACAAGCCAAATGTCAAACTATTATTTTCTGGTAGCCCTTTTAAGTTAAGCCTGACCTTCATCACAATTGAAAATACATAAGTGTAAATTAATAATTGTGACAGTTGGTTTAACAAGGGCCATATATTCCCTAGAATCGATCCTTTATACCGTGCTTCTAGGTCGCGCTGTACTAGAGTCCTAAGTAAGTAGAGCTTTGTCCATAATTGAGGCTTAACTAACAGCGATCGCTTCAGCTTTTTAACTAGCTCTTTAACTGAATGAATAACTTCTTTTATCGAACGTCGATGGATGTTCCCTTGCAGCAAGCCTGTAGCGATTGGTAGGAGTCCCACAACGATGAGAGTCATCCTAATCTGGCGCAATAAAGGAGCATCAATTAGGTCAAAATAGCCTAACATCCCGATCGCGAGAGCGATGGCGATCGCAACTTTGCCGCTTGCCAGCAAAACATGGCTTTTTTTCCTGCTAGCAATTGGCGGGAGCAGGAGCAAATAACCTCCTCTGTAGGCTAAAGTCGCCTCTAGTAAGATAGCTATTCCTAGAATCAAACCGAGCAGTGGAGTTAGCATTAAGCCCAAGCTATAGGAGTTTTAAGAACAGTAGTATAAAAAATCTGCTTGACTACAACATTCAGCCTTTATATGGCGTTAGTTACGCTCAAAGCAAAAGTTGCCTTCGCTGAGATCGTTTTGATGACTAACGAATAAGACCAAATGAAGCATGAATTAGTTTCCCACAAAAAGTTACAAGATACTCTTTCACACCGTCGTTTCAAAGTCAAGTCAGTTGTCAGTGAAGAAAGGGGTGTGGGGTGTAGGGTGTAGTGGATTGTTGGGTCACTGATAACTGGTCACTGCTCCCTGCTCCCTGCTCCCCCATATCCCAGAAAG
>NZ_JBOFLP010000351.1:0-10126 GCF_051657925.1 Chroococcidiopsis sp. | reverse complement strand
CATCTTTCCATCAGGACTGAAGACAGTAGAAAGCACATAATTCGTATGTCCGTCGAAGATTTTAAGGCATTTACCATTGCGGACGCTCCACAACCGAATTGAGGAGTCGTCGCTACCGCTGGCTAAGATGTTACCATCTGGACTCCATGCAACTGACCACACCTCATTCTCATGTCCTTCCAAGGTTTGAAGGCATTGACCTGTAGCAATTTCCCATAACTTGACCTGGTAGTCAACACTACCACTAGCAAGGGTACTGCCATCAGGACTAAAAGCAAGTGATGTAACCCAGTTAGTATGTGCCTGACAGGTGAGGACTGGTTTGCCATCTGCAACTTGGTACAAGCGAATTTCGCCATTGCTATCACCCATTGCCAATAGTTTACCATCAGGGCTAAAAGCAACCGATAAAACACCACCGAAGGTTTCAGCAAAACTAGATTTAGCTAAATCGGCATTTTGGAAATTGACATCATGCAATTTCACCCTCCGTAAATCTGCTTGCCAAACACATAGATCAGAAAAATCATAACCGCTTAGATCGGTTTCTAAATGACAAAATAAATTGAGAATATTTCCTGCTGCATACCCTGGTTCTAATGGAGAGCGCTCTTGCAGCGTTACTCTAATTTTATTTAGCTGCTTTTCTAGACTCTTTTTCGTTCTCAAGATACTCAACAGGCGATCGCTAACTGGTTTAAGAATTAAGCGAATTTGAGTATCCTTAACATAGTCTTTGCCTTGAGCCTTCATCAGGGCATAGGAATTGAACAGGGCAATTTTTTCACTACAAATCTCCAAACAAACCTGAGCCACCAATCGCTCGGTCACATATTCCATGACTACAGGCTGGAGGGTGAAAAGCGCCTCAGTTTTTTCAATTAAACTTCGCCGTGACAGAGATTCTACAGCTTCTATAAATTTTGCTGGCGATACTGGCGTGACAAAATCCGATCGCAATTCCGACAGTGAAACGGGTTCTCGATTAATCGCCAGCCAGTAGACGATCGCCTGTTCTAAATCTATTAACCGCTCAAACTGCTGCTCTAAAAGTTCGTGAATATCGCCAAAAACTACGGTGTTGTGTTTCAAAAACTCCGAAACACTACCATCGAAGACATCTTGAATCGTCGTCGCCACTATTTTTAATGCTAAAGCATTCCCTGCATAGCGATCGACCAGTACTTCTAATTCTTCGATCGCTCCAGAAACCCCCTTAATTTTAAAGATTTTCTCCCCATCCGTCGCCTTCAGACCATTCAATGGAAGCGATCGCACGAGCAATCCTTTGCCTTCAAGCGGGACTAAATCTTTAGGTTTTTCCCGACTTGTCAACAGCAAGCAGCTATTGTGGGGAGTTTCTCCCACTCTTTTTAACAGTTCTCCATAACCTTCATATCCTTCCTGATATTGTCCGGCTCGGCTACCACTACACAAAATCGACTCGGCATTGTCGAGGATCAACAGACAACGGGACGATCGCAAGTAGAAAAGCAATCGCGATATTCTTTCACCAATGCTTTCTGGCAAATCTATTTCTTGCTCATCAGATAAAAATTGGATCGCTTGAGCCAAAACAGTCTTGACAGGTGGCGCGTCTCGTAGCGAAATCCACCGAACGTATTCAAACCGATCCTGAATTTGTGTTGCCAGCTTGACAGCCAGAGAAGTTTTACCAATTCCCCCCATGCCCAATAATGCTACCACTCGGCAGCGATCTTCGAGTATCCATTGCTCCAGCTTGGCAATTTCTTCTGTGCGCCCGTAAAATACTGAAATGCAAATTGCTTCTTTGAGATCTTGTCGCTTAGGAGTAACCTGAACTTCTAGTTGCTCTTCCAAATTTTGGTTTGGGTTAACTTGGTTGGGGTTAACATAGTCGCTTTTTTGCAACTCTAGATTAAATGACATAAACAAGCTCACAAGCGTGCGCTTGTCAACTGCTTCTTTACAACTTATTACTCTTCCCAGAGTAACAGTCGTTAAACCCGTGCGATCGCTTAATTCTTCCAGCGTGAACTTGTTGCCAGCCTTCTCCAGTATTTCTAGAGCGAGTTTTGCTTGCTGAAACTTTTGCCATCCTTCACGAGTGAGAATAACACCTCGACTGCGTTTTGGTTTTAGCAAGTTCATAGACAAGTCAAGTGTTTTTTTGTACTCTTAGCCCTACTGGAATTTGCTGCCGTTCGGTTAGATTTGGACGAGCTGCGCCCAGAAAAATTTCCGAAACTTGCTGCATATAGGTCGGTTTGCACCAAGGTTCGGATTTTTAGAGACTTTTTCTCATTAATTCTAATGTATTTAATGTATTTTTTGATAAAAATCTATTTATGGGTAGTAGACAAGTTTGGGTTTTTAAGCATGGCAAAGATTAACCAGGGAGACAAGTGCCGAGTTATCCATGCTTCACTCACCCCCCACTTAGTGACTATTCTTCTGGATGCTCAACTGCGCCTAAAGCTTTTAAAGAGGCGATCGCTGCTACTGTTAAACCTGTAACGCCAGTAACGTTCATGCCTTCGTAAGGCTTTTTACTCCTAAGAGTCCTGATGCACTCACCAGTCGAAATATCCCACAGCTTAACTGTCTCGTCTTCGCTACTACTAGCCAGAATTTTACCTTGAGGGCAGAAAGCAACTGACCTAATCCAGTGAGTGTGTCCCTGAAAAGTTTGAAGACATTCACCAGTGCTAACATTCCATAATTTGACAGTTGCGTCAGTGCTACCACTAGCCAACAGATTTGGGCTATCTCGACTGTTTGCCGCAGGTGCTTGCGCAGAGCAAGCAACTGATGTTACCCAACCTGTATGTCCCTCTAAAATTTTGAGACACTGACCAGTACTAACATCCCATAATCTCACGGTTTTATCTTTACTGCCACTCGCTAAAATCTCCTTGCGATCGGCGCAATCAGGAAGGATCGGTAAGAAAATCACTGACAATATCCAACCCGCGTGACCTTGGAGAATCTTGTAGCATTCGCCAGTGCTACAATCCCACAACCATACTTTTTGGTCATCGCAGCCAGTGGCTAAGATTTTACCTTGAGGACTAAAGGCAACAGACCACACTCCATGAGTGTGCTCCAAAACATTTAAGCATTGTCCAATGCTAAGATTCCAGAGTCGCACCGTCCGATCGTCACTACCACTAGCTAAAACGTTTCCTTGAGGATTGAAGGTAATTGATTTTACCCGACTAGCATGACCTTCCAAAGTTTGGCAGCAACGCCCATTGCTGGTATTCCAAATTTTTACCGTCCGATCGTCACAACCACTAGCAAAAGTTTGTCCATCGGGACTAAAAGTAACTGTTCTGATCCAACCCGTATGTCCTTGCAAAGCTTTGCGACATTGACCAGTGCTGGTATCCCACAGCTTCACCTTCTGGTTATTATCGCTAGTTGCTATAGTTTTACCATCGGGACTAAAGACTACCGACCATACACCGTCGTGATATCCTCGTGCAGTTCTCAAGGCTTCGCCAGTGCTCACATCCCATAACATAGCTGTTTGACCGTCACAGCTACTGGCTATAGTGTTGCCATCAGGACTAAAAGTAGTTGACTGAATTGCTCCAGTATGTCCTGACAAAACTTTGATACACTCACCCGTGACAGCACGCCACAATCTAATGGTGCGATCGCTACTACTGCTAGCAAGAATTTGTCCATCTGGGCTATAGCATACTGACAACACCCAACCCGTATGTCCGTGCAAGGTTTGGCAACATTTCCCAGTACTAACATCCCAAATTTTCACCGTGCAATCGTCGCTGCTACTGGCAAAAGTTTGTCCGTCAGGACAGAAAGCAACTGTGCGGATACAACCATTATGCCCCTGTAAAGTTTGCACAATTCGACCAGTATTGACATCCCAACAGCGAATTGTGCGATCTCTACCACCACTGACCAAGATATGACCTTGAGGACTAAATGTGACTGAAAACACCCAGTCTGTATGTCCTTGCATTGTCCTAATACATTCACCAGTGCTGGTATCCCACAACTTTACCGTGCGATCGTCGCTACTACTAGCGATCGCATGACCTTGAGGACTAAATGCTACTGAATGTATTCTTTCAGAATGCCCTTGCCAAGTTCTCAGACATTCACCAGTGCTAATATTCCATAATCTTAAAGTTTGGTCAGTACTAACACTACCAATGATTTTGCGCTCGGGACAAAAGGCGATCGCTTGCACCCGATCTGTATGTCCTTGCAAAGTCAAAATTTGTTCGCCATCGACAAATTCTCGCCATAAGCAAATCTCGCCTCTAGCGTCACTCATAGCCAAAACTTTACCATCGTAACTAAAGGCGATCGCGGAAATATTACTAAAGGATTTAGTAAATCTAGATTTGGAGAGATCGGCGTAGGCAAAATTTACATTGTGTAAGGTGCGTTGGCGCAGATCGGCTTGCCAAATATTCAGATGAGAAAAGTCATAATTAGTTAAATCTGTCTGGAGATAACAAAGTAGATTGAGCAGATTTCCTGCTGTATATCCTGGTTCGTGGGGAGATTCTATTCTTAACTTAGCTAGAAGTTGAGATAGCCATTGCTTAATCTGACTTTTGGTTCTAAAAATAGTCAGTAGTTCTTCTAGAATTGGCTCGATCAAACAGCTAATTTGAACAGCTTTTACCCGCTCTTGACTCTGTACTTTTAATAAAGCTATCTTTCTCAGAATGACACTCTTTTGATTGACTATTTCTGCACAAATCAATCCAATTAATTGAGCCGTTACATACTCCATGACTACAGGCTGGAGGGTGAAAAGCGCCGCACTTTTCTCAACCAGCGATCGCCGCCTTAACGACTCCAAAGCCTCTAACAAGTTTGTCAATGTTAACTGAGAGAAAATATCATTTTGCAATTGCAATATCGAGACTGGCTCTCGATTGATGACTAGCCAATATATTAACTCTTTCTCTATATCTGATAACCGTTCAACTTGTTGCTCTAAAAGTTCGCGTAGTTCGCCAAATACTATAGTAGTTTGTTGCAAGAATTCTACTATGCTACCATTAAAAATATCTCCAATAGTCGTAGCAACAATTTTTAATGCTAATGGATTGCCTGCATAGCGATCGGCTAATGCTTGCCATTCTTCGTCAGAACCGGAGATTCCTTTGAGGCGAAAGATTTTTTCTACTTCTAACTTACTTAAACCACTCAGTTGTAGCGATCGAACAGGTAGTGTTTCTCCTTCTAATAAGGCTAATTCTTTAGGTTTTTCCCTACTAGTAAGCAGCACGCAGCTTTGATGGGGAACTTCTCCCAACCGTTTGAAAAGCTGACCGTAATCTTCACATCCCTGACAGTAGCGCCCAGTTTGAACGCCACATTGCATAATTGTTTCAGTGTTATCGAGTAATAGTAGACATCTGTATTTTTGTAAATAATCGATCAGTTGCGACAATCTCCGACTATTATTGTCTGGCAAAGCGGTTTCAACCTGCTGCTCGTTGGAGAAAAATTGTAGCAAGCTATCGAGAAGATCTTTGAGTGATGGAGCATTGGACAAAGATCTCCAAAGAAAAAACTCAAATTTATCCTTAACTTGTTCTGCTAACTTAGCAGCTAGAGTAGATTTACCAATGCCTCCCACACCCAACAGCGTTACGACTCGGCAGCGACTTTCGATAATCCATTGTTCTAACGTGGCTAGTTCTGCCGCACGTCCGTAGAAGATGGATACATCAATAACATCCCCCCAGTCTTGATGTGTAAATGCAATCGCGCATTCTGGTTGCTTTGCATCTAGACTAGGCTGTGAATAGTCACTTGTATTCAGTTCTAAGTTAAATGCTGCAAACAAATTAATTAGGGTTCGCTTGTCAACCCCTTCTTCACGGGTTAGTATTTTGGCGAGGGTAGCAGTTGTTAATTGAGTGCGTCCGCTTAATTCTTCTAGTGTAAATTTTTCCCCATACTTTTCATCAAACTCTAACTCTAGTTTTGCGTTCTGAAACTTTTGCCATCCTTCACGAGTTAAAACGATCCCTCGCTTACGCCTTAGCTTGTTTAAGTTCATTAGAACAGCGGGTTTTTAAGAAATGTATCATTCTTCTGCCGATGACATAATATCTGCCGATCGCGGAGATTTGCAACCGAATTCAAGATGTATCTTCGATCGCATCAGTTTAAATTATGCAATCCACCTAAAGGTATAAAATTACAGCCAAATCTAATTTTACGTGCAACTACGGCAAGCAGTTAAGTAATAAAATTGACTGAGCTAATATGATTCCAACTAACAATCTGCACTCGTAAAAAGGATTTTTGCTATAAAAACTGAAGCATTTCAATGAATTGTAGATCGAATTGCATTCAGCACTCACCCCGAGGCAGTCGGCAATAAACTTAACTTAAGATATACGTCTCCCTCAATCGATCTAATTCAGCCAGTCACGCATAATTTTTCCTCAAACGAGAATACCGATCGCACTGTCCAAATGCTGTCTTTTTTCTGGCGATCGCTATTGGTAAACTTCAGGATTAACGCAATGCGGCAGACGATCGCCCCTAAGTCCAGCAACGAGATTGGCGATCGCCATGCTTGCCATTTTTTCTCGTGTCGGACGGCTGGCACTAGCAATATGAGGTGAGATCGTCAGGTTATCCAACGTCAGCAACAAGCTTTGAGGCGCAATAGGTTCTGGATCGGTGACATCCAGAGCTGCGGCAGCGATTTGTCGCTCCTTCAGTGCTTGATACAAAGCCTCTGAGTCTACAATTTGTCCTCGTGCCGTGTTAATTAAAATTGCCGATCGCTTCATCCGCTGAAATTGCAGCTGGCTAAAAAGATGATAAGTATCTTCAGTCAAGGGAGCGTGAATCGTCACAAAATCTGACTCTTGCAGCAGGCGATCGAATGTCACGCACTCTGCACCGAGAGATTGTTCTATTTCCGATCTCTGTCGATCTGCATACAAAATGCGCATGTCAAACCCTTTGGCACGGCGAGCTACGGCTTGACCGATCCGTCCCAAACCGACAATACCTAAAGTGGCTCCAGCAATATTCGCTCCTAGCAACAAGTCCGGTTCCCAAGTCTGCCACTGACCCGCACGCACGAACCGATCTGCCTCCACAACTCGCCGTGCTGCTGTCATCAACAACGTCCAAGCAAAGTCTGCGGTGGCATCTGTCAAAACATCAGGCGTGTGACCTACGGGAAGATGTCTGGCAGTCGCAGTTGGGATGTCAATGTTATCGTAGCCAACTGCCATTTGGCTAATGACCTTGAGTGACGTTCCTGCCTCGATCGCCCGCCGATCGATCTGGTCGGTAAGCAGGCACAGCAAGCCATCGATCGCGCCGATCTTTTCCAGTAACACGTCGTCAGGAGGTGGTTGGCGCTCCGACCAAACTTCGACATCAGCAATTTGGTAAAGTCGATCTAAGGCGATCGGCAGGCGACGAGTCACAAAAACTTTGAATTTGGACATATGGCAATCTCAGTCATTCATAAGATTAGCGCGTTATGGTTATCATTCGTTATTGGTCATTAGTCATTTGTTAAATACATTTGTGCTAGAAGCCCAATCGCGCAATGCACGACGCATCACTTTATTTGAGGCAGTGCGAGGTAAAGCATCAACGATCGCCAGATCGTAAATCTTGAACAGGGGATTGAGCTGCAAAGCGATCGCCTTTTGTAACTGAGTTTTGAGCGTTGCTTTGTCCTGCTGTCGATCTGGTGCAACCACCGCAAAAATTACCAACTGGCTAGGACCCCCTTCTGGAGGAGAGACAGCGATCGCGGCAGTTTGATAAATTCCGGCTACAGAATTGAGGACTTGCTCGATTTCAGTCGCGCTGACCTTAATGCCTCCTAAGTTCATCGTGTCATCAACGCGACCGCAAGCGCGATAGTACCCATTGGGTAGGTATTCGATCCAATCTCCATGACGGCGCAGGGGAGTAGAAAGTAGGGGCAGGTTTTCTTGGGAGGTGACTGGTTGATTCACGAATTGGTCTGGTAAACCCGCCCTGACAGCAGACGGAAGAGGGGGGGTATCGGCGAAATAGACCTGGTGATGGTCTTTGTTGAGTAATGCGGTAGAAAGTCCGATGGAAGGGGGGATAATAAACAACTCGCCTTTGTTGGTAGGGCGATCGCCTGCGAGAATGACAAAATCTAATCCTAGTGCAGGAGTTGTGAAAGTTGCAGGAGCCGCAGGCTGTACTAGCGTGCCAGTGATATAGGCTCCACCAATCTCAGTCCCACCACAGTATTCGATAATCGGCTTGTATCCTGCTAGGGACATCAAAAACAGCATATCCTGTGGATTGGAACATTCGCCCGTCGAGCTGAATGCTTTAATCGCACTCCAATCAAGCCCTTGCATACAAACAGTTGTTTTCCAAATGCTGACTAGACTTGGTACTACCCCCAACATATTCACCCGTGCCGCTTGAATAAATTGACCGAATCCTCTCTCGGTGGGTGCGTCGTAGTAGAGAGCAATAGTTGCCCGATTAATTAAACTGGCATAAATCAGCCAAGGTCCCATCATCCAGCCTAGATTGGTTGACCAGGCTACGACATCTCCAGGGTGAATATCTTGGTGCAAGTGTCCGTCAACTGCACATTTGAGCGGTGTTGTTTGAGTCCAAGGAATAGCTTTAGGTTCTCCCGTAGTGCCAGAGGAAAATAAGATATTCGTGTAAGCTTCCGGTGCGGTGGCTGCGGCATCGAATCGTTCGTTTAAGCTGAGAAATTCCTGCCAAGCTAAATCGCTAGAACGCAGTGTTCCAGACATGGAAGTATCGAGCGACAGCACGACTGCTTTCGGGGCATCGGCATCAACAATTTTGCTATAGAGGGGTAACTGCTTGCTAGCGCGCTGAATATAGTCTTGCGTAAAAATTGCCTTTGCCTGAGTTATACGCAATCTGATGGCGATCTCGTTGGCAGCAAAACTATCGGCGATAGAAACCACCACGCAGCCAGCTTTGATAATTCCCAGGTAAATCGCTACAGATTCCGCAGTCATGGGCATGGCGATCGCGATCGCATCGCCAGGACGGAAGCCCCAGTCCACAAGCCCATTAGCAACTCGGTTGGTCAAGGCGTGCAGTTCTCCATAAGTCATGGTGGAAAGCAAACCGCCGTCCTGTTGAAAGACAATTGCGGGAGAATCTTCAGGCGCTTGAAAACAGCTCTCAACAATGTTGAAACGAGCATTTACCAGCCATTGAGGAAATTCTACCCCACGCGAAAGATCGACAATTTGAGTGTACTTCTGCCGGAAACGAATACCCAATCGTTGGATCGTCATCTCCCAGAACCGATCGCGATTCTGCACCGACCAAGCATGAAATTCTCGATAGGAGGCAATTTGCAACTGATGCATTAAAGTAGCGATATTGGTAGACTCAATTTCTTCTTGAGAGGGAAACCAAGCTGGAGCAGGTTTCTGGGATGCGTCCCAGTCGGAAAAGGTAGTTTCGTAAAGGAGTTCGTGCAATGCAAAGGGGCAATCGGGCTTGAGGATGTGACGAGTTAGCTGTTGCCAGCACTCCACAGCAGGTAAGGCAGCCAGCCACCGAGCGATCGGCGGTAGAATTGCGATCGCTGTCTCTCGATCGACTCCACAGTTTACTATTTGTGCCAACGATAATTGCTTCACCGTTCACCTCCCGCCTTCTCATGCAGTACCTAACAGGGCGATGACTCCAAACGCCGTACCTAAACGCTCCCAGAAGTTAAATCTTTGGTAAGCGCTCTCGCTACGTTGCTGTTGGTAGTGCGCCAGCGCCATTCCCAGACTCAATAAGGCGATCGCAGAGAATGTGGCAAATAACAGGGGACGTGCCATCGATAAGAGGCGAAGCGCCACGGGTATAGAACCCATCAACATCCCCAGCAAACCCCAAGCGATCGCGAAAGCCGCTCGGTTTCCCCACTTATTAGCAACCGTGACAATCCCTTGAATGCGATCGCCTTCCGCATCATGCACGTCCCAGACAATTTCTTTAGCCAAGGCATAGCAGAATAAAAAACCCATCGGATACAGCATTGCCAATGGTCGGCAGGCAACCAAACTGCCCAGAAAAATCAAAGCCGCAATAGTTGCAGCTACAATTAGATTGCCAAAAATACCATTATATG
>NZ_JBOFLP010000350.1:0-66302 GCF_051657925.1 Chroococcidiopsis sp. | reverse complement strand
CAAGCGCGTCAGGGTATAACCCGCATTGAATCACTTATAAAGGCACAACGCCAGCAGGCGATCGCCCAAGCTATTGCCGCTCCAGATAATATGCAAAAAGGCGTGTTGGTATTAGAACCGATTGCTAGCGATCGCAAGTCTGAAGCCGCCCGCAATTTATCCCAAATCATGCAGATCGATCCCTATACAGCTCGACTTCAGCTACCAAGTCGCGGTTGGCGGCTGTATCGTGCAGGAGCAATTGGCGAACTACAATTTTTTGGTCAACAACTTTTAGCTGCTGACATTCCTTGTTTTTGGGCAACTTTGGCAGAAATCGAACAAATCCAAGTTTTTCAAGCGCGATATTTTGAAGTCGCTCCAGCAGCCAGTGTTGTTTGTCAAAATGAAGTAGATGAGCTGAGTTTTCTGAGCTTTCAATGGTCGGAAGTGACTCATAAAGTGACGGGATTACTACCCCTTTTCGAGCAAGTCGTAGACCTAAATGTGCGTGGCAAGCTACAACGCAAAACTCAGACTCAAGACTACGCCCAATTCTGTGATTTACACTTAAGCGATCGCGGTTATATCGTGCGACTATGCGATCGCAATTATATGTTCCACAATGGCATTCCTTTTTCCGCGCAGCAAACGCACAATCAAACAACTGTCAGAATCAACTGGAATCATTTACAGAATTTTCTCGACCAAAAACTCGAACGCGCTGAATCCTGGTCGGATTTTACCATTTTTGCCAATACAGCTTTGGATTGGAGCGATTTGCTCGCTCCAATTCCATCTCACATCCATCTGTTCCGCCGCGATCCCACTAACTGGGATGCAGCATTCCATCTCTACAGTGGATTAGTTTTCTTAAAAGGAAGGAAAAATTAATGTAGAGAGGCGATCGCCACACTCTACATTTTCGACTTCAATCTAACCAGGAGTCTTTACTTGGCGTGCCATATCCAAGAAAGAATTCATATTTGCTCCAGGGCGACGACGGCTGTTGGAAGCAGACGGCATCAGGTAGTTGGGCGCAAATGTAGATGTAGCAGCCTTACCATTGCTATCAGCAACAGCTTTCACTGGTTTGGTTGGCTTGACAACCTGAGCTTTGACTCCCTCAGCAGTTTGCACCAATTCTACTTCTGCTTTAGGGGGTTGTTTTTTGGTAGGAGTCTCAGCTTTTGCCGTTTCTGCTTTAGCTGGTGCAACCGCATCGGCAGTTTTTACCTTCTCTGCTTTAGCTGGCTCTGCTTGAGCGTTAGACTCAGATTCTTTGGTTGTTACAGCAGTGACGAGTTCTGACGCTTTTGCCTTAACTTCGTTGGTTGCTGAAGCAATTGATTTAGCAGCAGCTTTTAGTTCTTTGGGGACTTCTGTTTCTTCTAATTCAAGAAAATAACCATTACGCTTGCGAGGTTTATCGGGTTTACCTTCCAAGGATTTCTTGCTACTGAAAAAACCTATAAAGAAGGACACTATCCCACTCAGTATTTTTTTGATCGAACCGAACATTTGCAATACTCCTGGCTTCTGACGATGAGATTGACGGCAACTTCTGAAAAACTCAACTAGACGGCGATCGCAACACAAGATCGCTCGCGCTGCCCTCTGCTATCTGACAGCACTTGTTTCCTTTTATACTATTTCGCTTGCAGTTGAAATTGCTTCACTAGGCTAAATATCCCTAGATACTTCTTGCAGGTCACTCAAATTTGGATCTAATTAGGATTAATTATGAAATTTTTTGAGAATTTTATGCAAGATTACTATTTATTTCTTAACATTTATTTACTCTGAACTGCTCAAGTATTATTACTTAGTCCATTAGGAGTAGATAAACGCAGCAATTGTTAATAAAAATCTACATATTTTTAAGAAAGCGACGGTTGATGATGAGTGGCTGGTGGCTGGTAGCAAATAGGGTATGGGGTGTGGGGAGAATTCGGAATTCGGAAGCGCGGAATTCAGAATTAAATTCTCCCTCTACTCCTCTGCTCCTCAGCTCTCTTTCCCCTGCTCCCTGCTCCCTACTCCCTGCTCCCTCATCTTTGCCACTGCTGTAATATGTAGTCATAAAATTTCTCGCGATCGACTCGCTCCATGACTTGAACTTTGCGCCCGCTAGGTTGAATTTTGGTGCGACCTTGGCTTGCACCTGTAGTCATAATTGTGGTTTCCCATTCCCGTAGTTGATAAAACTCTGGATGAGCCAGATACGCTGTGGCTAACACATCCCAAAAATAATAATCTTGAGGAATGACCAAGGCGTAACACTGTCCTACCAAGTCTGAGAGAGGATAATGACGCTGTTTGCCCATTTGCCGCACGATCGCAGCTGTGACTGGAACATTATTTGTTAAATCGAGAGGACACATCACAATCGGAATCTGTGTCTGCCAAACGCGATCGACAGCCATTGCATCCCAGTAAGCATTCCATTCCGCCGAACCATTCTGTCCTGGTTCGATGCTTTTTTCCACATTACCAGGAACATTCAGCGCTCCACCCATCCAAACCAGGCGTTGAATCTTAGCTTCGATTTCTGGAGCTGTATCTAAAGCAACTGCAATAGTGGTTAGGGGACCAGTTACCATTAAAGTCACGGGTTCTGGCGCATTCAGCAAGGTATGGATCGTAAACTCCTGACCTGTTTGCTCAACCAAAGACGTGCGAATGGTATCTTGCTGGTTGAGAATGGGTAGGCAATCGACAATTAGGGAATCGCGACGATAGAGACGGGGGAAAGGATTAATCCCGCGCACGGTACTAGCTGCAACTGGAATGCGATCGCATCCCATGAAATCGAGAATTTTACGGGTAGCACTGACGGCGGCGTGAGCGTAACAATCAGCTGGAGTGACAACAACACCCAGACATTCAACCCGTTCCATCGTCATCAGTAGCATAGTTGCTAGATAATCATCTACACCACCGTCACAATCCATAAGTACGAGTTGTTTAGACATAAATTGGAGAATTATTAATGGACGAGTTTATGGCAGCGGCGATCGCCCAGGCGCAACAAGGGTTAGCAGAAGGAGGTATTCCCATTGGTTCGGTACTAGTCAAAGATGGCAAAATTGTCGGTAAGGGACACAATAAGCGAGTTCAAGACGGCGATCCTGTGACCCATGCAGAAATCGATTGCCTCCGCAACGCAGGTAGAATCGGTAACTATAAAGGTACAACTCTTTATTCCACGTTGATGCCCTGCTATCTCTGTGCTGGTGCTGTGGTGCAGTTTGGGATTAAAAAAGTGATTGCGGCTGAATCTGCCAACTTTGCTGGAGCCAAAGACTTTATGGAGACACATGGCGTAGAAGTTATCGATTTAAATATGTATGAGTGCAAGCGAATGATGGGAGATTTTATTGAAAAAAATCCCTCTCTTTGGAATGAGGATATTGGTGAATAGGGTACGGCATAGCGCGTCAGACTCTACTCGATCGCAAAAAATAAGAGCGCCAAATCGTGCGCTCTCATTTAATTTATGTAATTTAATTCAAGCAACTTGCGAGTGTATTTCCTCTTCACTCGGTATCCAGTTAGCTGATAAGTCTTCAACTACACCTGTTTGTCCTAATTCCCTATCTCTCACGACTCTGACTATTAAGGTTGGCTGATAAACTCCATCAATAATCTGGTGTCCGTAACCGATGACATTGCCAGATTGTCCGCTAGCGTGATGAATAACGCGATCGCCGACTTGAAACATGGCTCACTCTCCTTATTTGAGGATATGGTTGTCTGCTGTTTCTTGTCTCGAACCTGGATCGTTAAATTGATTAAGTTGTTATTCTCCTTCTCTATGACTTGCCGTGGATTCTATGTTGAGAGTCAACGTCGATTGATGGGTTGATTGCCAAAATATTTTGTTCGCACTGACGAACACTTGACATACAATTGACTCGAACGAACTGCCCAGACAACACTCAATTAAATGAGAGAAAGTAATTTCGATTGGCAGCTACTAATATTGACTTTACTCTTACTTTATTCCAACGCCACAATATCAGACGCAATTTAACGAGTCAACAAGCTGAAAATATTTTGTAATCAGTACTACGAGTTATTTGATAACTCAGTAGGATTTAAGTATTTCTTTAGTTCTGCTTTAACTTTTATGTACTCAACCTCAAGCTCAGAGACAATTTCTCTACTCTTTGGGAATTCAATTGTGCCATTACGGCCGATGATTTCTAATTGCTTTGATAGCTGACTGAAATGCATTGCCCCCAAAGTAGCGCTACTAGATTTGAGAGTATGGGCTGCTCGTTGTAATTCTGTAGCATTTACAGATGCGATCGCGATTTGCATTGTTTGAATTAATTTCGGTGCATCCTCTAAATAAGCATCAACTACTACTGCGATCGTAGCTGCTCCACCTTCTCCTGTTATCTCCTCTAATGCTTGCAATGCCTTAGGATCAATTACAGGAGAGGATAAAGGTGATACGTGATGCGTAAAGAAAGGGTGTGGGGTGTGGGGTGTGGGGTGTGGGGTGTAGTGAGTGACTAGTGACTGGTGGCTAGTGGCGCGTGGTTTTTCTCCCTCAGCTCCTTCAGCTCTCTTCTCCCGACTCCCGACTCCCGACTCCCGACTCCCATCTCCTACGGGATGGCACTGACTCAAAGCCTGAGCCAAATGCTCGATCTTCACGGGTTTAGTTAGGTAATCGTCCATACCAGCATAGAAACAGGCTTCGCGATCGCTTTGCATGGCATTTGCAGTCATAGCCACGATTCGCGGTTTATGCGGATAGAACCAACGCTGGCAAATTTGTCTTGCTGCCTCCAATCCATCCATTTCTGGCATCTGTACGTCCATCAATACGACATCGTAAGGCTGACGTTGCAGCGCGGCTAGAACTTCCAGTCCATTGTTAGCAACATCTGCCCGATATCCCATCTGCTGTAACATTAATAACGCTACCTTCTGATTCACCGTATTATCTTCAGCTAATAAAATATTTAAAGGATGAGTTTGCGCCATCTGAGCGCTAAGAGTTGAGGATTTAGGCAAAAATGGTGCAACTTGGGATGGCTGCGACTGTTCGCTCAAAATTTGCAACAGTACGTTATAGAGCTGAGATTGTTTGACAGGCTTTGTCAGACAGGCAGATAACTTGACTGCTGTACTTTGACTGGCGACTTCTGGCTTACCCATAGAAGTCAACAGGAGCAAAGGTAGCTTGCGATAGCTAGGTTGTTGGTGGATGGTTGTCGCTAGGCTCAAACCGTCCATCTGCGGCATTTGCATATCTAACACTGCTAGATCGAACGGATCTCCACGTTGCAACCATTCCAATGCCTCTGCACCAGAAGCAGCCGCACGGGGAAGCATTCCCCAAGATTGAGCTTGCAACATCAGAATTTTACGATTGGTGGCACTATCATCCACAATTAGCAAACGCTTACCGTTCAATTGCGGCAAAATATAGGAACTCTCATTTTGCACGATATTGGGTGCTGCTACGGTAATCGTAAAGTAGAAGGTAGAACCAACACTGACTTGGCTCTCTACCCACATTCTCCCGCCCATCATCTCAGTTAATCGCTGAGAAATTGCTAAACCCAACCCCGTCCCGCCATATTGACGAGTGGTCGAAGTATCGACTTGACTGAAGGACTTAAATAACCGATCCATGCGATCGGCAGGAATTCCAATACCAGTGTCTTTAACGGCAAATTCAATTTCATAGAATGTCGGCATGAGATAGTCGGCAGTCTGCGGCAGTTGCTCTTTTTTTCTTCCCTCTAGATACTCGCTACTATTTACCTCTTTAGTCGTGACTGAAACTACAACTTCTCCATGCTCCGTGAACTTCACTGCATTGCTCAGCAGGTTGACTAGAATTTGACACAGTCGCGTCACGTCTCCCACAATCGTATCTGGTGTTTGTGGATCGAGCAGGTAAGCCAGCTCCAGATTCTTTTCCGCAGCTTGAGGAGCTAGCACGTCGAGAGAATTTTCAATGCAAACTCGCAAATCGAAGGGTTGTTCTTCCAAATCCAACTTGTCTGATTCAATTTTGGAAAAATCTAGAATGTCGTTGATGATTGTCAGTAAAGCATCGCCGCTTCTGCGAATCGTATCTACAAAATCTTGCTGCTGGGGAGTTAGAGATGTATTGAGTAGCAAACCTGTCATGCCGATAACTCCATTCATGGGAGTACGGATTTCATGGCTCATGTTGGCAAGAAACGCACTTTTAGCTTGATTGGCAGCCTCAGCTGCGGTACGAGCCATCTGCGTTTCCAATTGCAACACTTCCAATGCTGTTTTTGATTCCACAAGCTGCATACTAGCGGCTTCTGCTTGCTCTAAGGCTGTCTGTAAAGCTGCTGTTCTCGCGGCTACTTCTTGTTCTAGCTTCGTATTTTGATCTGCCAACTGGGCATCCCGATGAGCGATCGCATTTGCCATCTTGTTAAATGATGTTGCTAGATAGCCCAATTCATCTTGTCTATCGGCATCTAGTTGGACATCTAAGTTTCCCGCTGCAATCAGCTCTGTGGCTGTCAGCAATCTCCTTAAAGGTTTAGCAATTTGCTGACGTAAAGTGACAAATATTAAGGCAACTTCTATTAATAGCGATAATAGCCCTAAGATCGGGATAAATTTAGCGTTAGACCATGCCTGCTGGAACAAAATTGACTTGGGGAGGACAACTACAAAATACCAATTCAGAGCGGGAATGCTAGTAACAGCAAGATACTCGCTATTTTTAACGTTATCTATTACTATTTCTCCAGGTTGAATATGCTTGACTAATTTAAAAATAGTTTGCAAATGCAAATCACCCGCTCGATCGAGATAAAATTTCCCCTGACTAGCTTGAATTTGTGACATCAAATCTGAATGAGCAATTAGGCGACCGTTGGAGTGAAAAATCATACTGTAAGATCCTGGCAACCACTCGTTTGTCGTTCTCTTAACTAGATCGTCGAGCAGAATGTCATTATCAAGTGAAGCTAAGCGTCGCTCGTCCTGAGTTGCTGCTAAAGCCAAAAAATCACTCTCTTGCCGACCTCGTTCAATTACATATTGTTTGAGGTCTTCTCGTACATGAGATTCTAAATTCGATAAAATATGAAGATAACCGATCGCACTAGCAGCAATAATCAAAAGAGTTACTCTCACTGTTATTTTTAATAATGTTCGCCGTGCTATCTTGCCAATTGCTATTCGACTAGAAGCCATATCTTAATTTCCAATCCGACAAATGCTTCACGCTACGTTCGCATTTAGTATTCCCGGAATCAGTTATCAGTTATCAGTGAATAGGGAGCAGGGAGCAGAGAGCAGGGAGAATGTTCTGATTTCCCCCAAATTTTCTTTATCAAAAATTTATGAAATCGGGACAAAATTGCGTGATTTACTCGATGTGAAAGCTGCCAATGGTAGTCCATAGTGAAGCTACGAGATCCAATGGATTCTCTCAAAGCGATCGCCAGTAGCAATACTGGCAATCAAAGTACTGGCAACACTAAACAGTTGGCAGTGCAAAAAGTATTTCTCCTCTACTGCAACTCAACTAACCTTTCCTATTTTTCATGGGTGTTCGTCACTATGAACTCTAACCCCGTCTCTTCAACTACACCCTTAATCCTCGTGGTGGACGACGATAGAACCATGAGGATTTTACTGCGTCAAGCAATGGAGAAGGATGGCTACAGGGTAGTAGAAGCGGTAAACGGACAGCAAGCGTTAGAGGCGTATACTCAATGTCATCCAGATTTGGTCTTGCTCGATGCACTCATGCCCGTGATGGATGGCTTTACTTGCTGCGGTCAGCTACAAGCTCTTTCTCGCTCCAAACACGCACCTATCTTAATTATCACGGCTCTGGAAGACCAAGAATCAGTCGATCGTGCCTTCCGCGCTGGTGCAAGCGACTTTGTGACAAAACCGATTCATTGGGCTGTTTTACGGCAGCGAGTCCGCCGACTTTTACACCAAACTCAACTTTACAAGCAATTGGCGCGATCGAATCGCGAATTACAAACAAAAATCAACGAACTCCACCAAGCACAAAAAGCACTGCAAGAGAGCCGCGAACGTTATGCTTTAATCGCTCAGAGCGCTCACGATGGTTTGTGGGACTGGAGTATCAAAAGTAATCATATTTATTATTCTCCTCGTTGGAAATCGATGTTGGGCTACGAGGAGAAAGAAATAGGTAATAGCTTAGCGGAATGGTTCGATCGCATACATGCTGAAGATAAAGCTAAGTTCCAAGGAGAATTAAGCGCCCATTTAGCAGGATTAACCAACCATTTTGAAACTGAATATCGGTTATTGCGCCAAGATGGTAGCTACGGTTGGATGCTTTGTCGGGGGCTAGCCGTGCGCAATTCTGAAGGCAAACCTTACCGCATGGCGGGTTCTCAAACTGATATTACTCAAAATAAGGCAGCCGAGGCGAAATTACTTCACGATGCTTTCCACGATGGGTTAACAGGTCTACCAAATCGTCTCTGGTTCATGGATCGATTAGAAAAAGCCATTCACCAAACAAAACAAGACCCGAAATCTCAATTTGCCCTCCTATTTTTAGATCTCGATCGCTTTAAAGTGGTCAACGATAGTTTAGGTCATGCTATGGGCGATCGCCTCCTTTTGGAGATCGCAACTCGCTTAAAAGCGTGCTTACCATCCAATAGCACTCTCTCTAGGTTAGGAGGAGATGAGTTTACAATCCTGCTGGAAAATTGCGACGCTCTTCGAGTTCGGCAGATTGCAGAGCAAATTCATCGAGAATTGTCAACCCCCTTCAACCTCAAAGGCAATGAAGTTTTTTGCACCGCTAGTATTGGGATTGCTTTAAGTCATAGCGGGTACGAGCATTCGGAAGACGTGCTGCGAGATGCCGATATGACCATGTATCGTGCTAAAGCTATGGGGAAAGCGCGATCGGAAGTCTTTGAACCTGCCATTCACGATCGGGCGATCGCTAGAATGCAGCTCGAAATTGACCTGCGGCGGGCGCTAGAACAAAAAGAGTTCATGGTAGTATACCAGCCGATTGTCTCGCTCAATAGCGGACGAGTTGCTGGATTTGAAGCATTAATTCGTTGGCAGCATCCCCAACGAGGCTGGGTATCACCCGCAGAATTCATTCCTGTAGCCGAAGAAACTGGATCGATCGTCCCGATTGGCTGGTGGATACTCGAACAAGTGTGTCAGCAGTTACGCACTTGGCAGCAGCATTCTGTAGTTGACTCTCGATTAACAGTGAATGTCAATCTTTCTGGCAAGCAATTGACGCAACCCAATCTGGCGCGGGAAGTTAAACAAATTCTGCACAAAACTGGGCTTTCTCCCAGTAGCCTAAAGTTGGAAATTACTGAAAGCGTACTGATGGATAATGTTGATGCTGCGGTTGCTATTTTGCAGCAGTTGAAGACTTTGGGAATTCAATTGGCGATCGATGATTTTGGTACGGGTTATTCTTCCCTCAGCTATCTTCACCGCCTACCCATAGATACGCTGAAGATCGATCGCTCTTTCGTTAACGATATTGATTGCGATCCAGAAAAAATTGAGATGATCCGTACTATCGTCTCTATGGCTTGGAACCTGGGCATCAATGTGGTTGCTGAAGGAGTAGAAACGAAAAAGCAAATGTATCAATTGCAAGCCTTAAGATGCGATTACGGACAGGGTTATTTCTTCTCGCGTCCGGTGGATGCTGAAGCTGCCAAGACTCTACAGTATTTTGAGATTAGAGGTAGCCGTTCTTCTCGCAGATCGAAACAACATATGCCAACACGTCATATCGATTTGATGGAAACTCGTCACGTCGATTTATTGGAAAATAGTTCTCAACACGCAACAAAAACATTTATCCTACCAGATTTAGTCGATCTGGGCGGGCATGGATTATCCGATCGCAGATAAGTAGGAATATCTCGTTTAGAATCAGTAATGAGAGGTTGGCGCTGAGAGCCAATCGCCTACATATAGCATTCCTGCTAGAGTCATGAGACACGCAGTTCTAGAGTGCGTCGATCGCGATCGGATTTACACATGACTAATGACCAATGACCAATGACAGTCTTAACGTGAATCGATACTTAGATGTAATTAAGCTGTTATGGAGTGCCGCGATCGCGGCTGAGCTAGAATACCGCGCTAATTTTGTTTTAGCAACCCTCACCAGCCTCGGCAATCTTGCAGGCAGTTTATTCGGACTTTTCCTGTTCTATCGTACCGGTTATACTTTTGAAGGCTGGCAATGGCAAGAAGCCTTAATCGTCTTGGGAGTTTTTACTTTACTCCAAGGCTTTTCCAGTACGTTTCTCTCTCCCAATCTCAACAAAATTGTCACCTATGTCCAACAGGGAACGTTGGATTTTGTGTTGTTAAAACCAATTAACAGCCAATTTTGGCTTTCTACCCACACCCTTTCCCCTTGGGGAGTTCCCGATCTTCTTTTTGGCAGCATCACTATCGGTTACGCTGGGAGTCTACTCGGTTTAACAATTGGTGACTACTTACTGAGTGCGATTCCACTAATCTTTGGTTTTATCAGTCTCTATAGCTTATGGTTTATGCTAGGGGCGACAAGTATTTGGTTTGTCAAAATTTATAACGTTACCGAGGTATTAAGGGGATTATTAGAAGCAGGGCGATATCCAATGGTAGCTTATCCTATTGCCTATCGTTTCTTTTTTACCTTTGTCGTTCCCGTCGCTTTTCTCACCACAGTTCCCGCCGAGACAATGTTAGGCAGAGTTCAGTTAGGCTGGGTAGTTGGTGCGGGAGTGTTGGCACTATTTTTATTTGTTATTGCTACTGTATTTTGGCGGTTTGCCTTGCGCTTTTATACCAGTGCTTCGAGTTAATAAGATGTAGAATGCTTTATTTTTTTATATATCTTACGAACCTAAGATTTACTAAAATGAAATAAAATGCCGAATCTTTATATTATTGGCGGTGCAAATGGTGCAGGTAAAACAACTGTATCGATGAGTTTATTGCCAAATATAGAATGCTACGAGTATGTAAATGCTGATGCGATCGCTGCTGGACTTTCTCCACTTAATCCTGAGTCTATGGCGCTCGAAGCAGGACGTTTAATGATTCAAAGATTGAGAAGTTTGTCAACTTCAGGTGTTGATTTTGCTTTTGAAACAACTTTAGCTGCCAGAACTTTTGTACCCTTTATTAATGATTGTAGAGTCAAAGGTTACACGATCGATTTAATTTACTTCTGGTTGCGAAGTGCTGACTTGGCAGTAGAGCGGGTAGCGAGGCGAGTAGCTAGCGGCGGACACTCGATTCCAGAAGCAGTAATTCGGAGACGCTATGAGAGAGGAAGGATAAACCTGGTTTCTTTATATTTACCTTTGTGCGATGGTTGGATGATTTATGATAATTCTAGTTCATTTTCTCAATTGGTAGCTGAACGCATTGTTAATCAGAAGCCTATAATCTATGAGGAAGAGACTTGGAGAAAGATTTTGGAGGAATGAAATGACTGAAGAGGAAATGAAGCAAATGCACGACAAAATTAATACTGGAGTCAAAGCAGCGATCGCATCAGCACTTGAAAAACATCGGAAGCTTGGCGAATCAATTAGCATTATGCAAGAGGGGAAGGTAGTTACTTTGACTGCTGAGGAGATTTCTGTAACAACAATAAGCTACTTAAGCGATAAAAGTGTAACAAAATCAGAAAATTAAGCAAGCCGTAGAAAATGTCAATAAAATGGAGACTAATTTTCAAATTGCCGAAGCCTCTGATGTAGAAATTCTCGTCAATTTTATTAGAGAATACTACGAGTTTGACGGTCACATATTTGATGAAAATAGCATCCGTGCTACATTATTACAGCTTCTACTAAATGCCGATTTGGGGCGAGTATGGCTGATTCGTAAAGGTGAATTAGCAATTGGCTACATTGTTATTACTTTCGGATACAGTTTAGAATATCGAGGCAGAGATGCATTTATTGATGAGTTTTATATTCGAGCCAGCGATCGCAGACAAGGAATAGGCAAGCAAACAATTCAGTTTATTGAAAGAGCTTGTCCTGAACTAGGAATTAATGCCTTACACTTAGAAGTTGAACGAAAAAACACAATAGCACAAAATTTTTATCGTCAGGTTGGTTTTGTAGACCAAAATCGCTACTTAATGACTAAGTTGAGCGTTCTTCAACAAAATGAACTATGACTTCGCTAGAACCACCAATTCTAAATATACCCCTGCCAGACCATACTCAGTTGCCAGAATCAGATGGCAGTATCGTGCAAAATTTTCAAGAACATCCTCAGAGTATCTTATTAACTGAATCAATTTGGTCTACGTTACAACAAATCCATCCTGACGGACAATTTGCCGTCGGGCAAGATTGCGGGATCTACTGGCGCATCACCGATCCACCTTTAAATGGATGTAAAGCACCGGATTGGTTCTACGTCCCTAATGTACCACCAATGCTCAGCGGGCAAATTCGCCGCTCTTATGTGATGTGGCAAGAGATTATCGCGCCGATAATTGTCTTAGAATTTGCTTCGGGGGATGGCAGCGAAGAAAGAGACGATACGCCGATGAGTGGTAAGCTCTGGGTATACGAGCAAGGAATTCGCGTACCTTTTTATGGCATTTATGAAGTCGAGCGATCGCGCATTCAAGTTTACCAGCTAATTGCCGGACGCTATCAACTCATGAGTGTCAACGAACGAGAACGCTATCCTATCCCTCCTCTAGGTGTAGAGTTAGGGATCTGGCAAGGGCGATACAAAAATCTCGAACTGCCTTGGCTACGCTGGTGGGATAATCGAGGGGATTTGTTGTTAACTGGGGAAGAACGCGCCGAACAAGCCGAAACTCGCGCCTCTCGCCTAGCTGCACGGTTAAGAGCGATGGGTATAGATCCAGATGCGGCAGATATTTAGGCAGATACTAGTAATTATCCCATCTTTGCTACCTCCAGTAGTCGCGATCGCTTCAGCGTTACTTGTAGGTGCGGGATTGATGTTAGTTGCAGGCGCAAATCCAATTGCAGCTTATACAGCCCTATTTCAAGAATCCCTCTCTACTTATTTCGGTTTTGGTAATACGCTCACAAAAATGGCTCCCCTACTATTAACAAGTTTAGGGGTTCTAGTCGCTTTACGGGCAGGACAATTTAATATTGGTGGAGAAGGACAGATTTATATGGGAGCCTTGGGTAGCGCGATCGCGGGATTATCTATCAAAGGTATACCTGCATTAATTCACGTTCCTTTGGCACTACTAGCGGGTTTTCTCTTTGGGGGAATTTGGGGTTTAATTCCTGGTTATCTTAAAGCAGTGCGGGGAGTCAATGAAGTCATTACTACGCTGTTGCTCAATTATATTGCTTTCAACTTAGTCAGTTACCTCGTTCAAGGACCGTTAATGGCTCCTAATGCACCTAGCCCTTATTCTTCCATCATTGCCCGCTCTGCCCAATTGCCGATTATTCTATCAGGTAGTTTAGCCCATGCAGGAATTTTAGTCGGACTCGTAGCGGCTGGGGTGTTATGGGTACTGTTACAGCGATCGCCTTTTGGTTATCGTACCGCCGCCGTGGGGATGAACCCAATTGCAGCCCGTTATGGTGGTATATCGGTACAACGTACCATCATGCTCGTCATGGGGCTGGCGGGCGGTTTGGCGGGGTTGGCTGGTGCATCAGAGGTGATGGGGTTGAAATTTCGCCTGTTCGAGCAAGTTTCACCTGGTTATGGCTTTGATGCGATCGCGATTGCTTTTTTGAGTCGCGGTAGCGTTCTCGGAGTTGTTCTCACTTCTCTATTTTTTAGCGCCCTCCGTAGCGGTGCAAATGTCATGCAACGCAGCGCAGGTGTTCCCGTAACCATTGTTTTTGCGATTCAGGGGTTAACCGTGTTGTTCGTGGCTATTAGCCAGCGTTGGTTAGTTAAACCACCGCAGAGAGAAAGCATTGTTCAAAAAGTCTCTCCTGCTAACGAATCGTAAAATTGGCGATCGCAGAGCTTAACGGTGCAGTGGATGACACGATGTTTTGCTAATATCCACAAGTCATTCGTAACAATATATTACATCTCTGTGAAATTGAGCTATATTTCGCGGAATTTGCTCATGACAAACAGTATTTTAACTAAATCCACCTCTAGCAAGCGCGCATGACTTTCATTCATACAAAGTCTCGTTCACAGCGAGTACAGCAAAAGTAAGCATCGATCGCTCTCACATGCATTTTCTACCCGATTCTAGAGCGGCGATCGTCAAGCACTTCATCGTTTCTTCAACTTAGATTTACACTCACTTTATCTCAAATCTCTATCCAAAGAGGTAGTTTGAGTGTATGTTAGGATTTATACATAATATAGAAATAATCAATTAGCCCTGCTAAACAAACACTTTTAAATCAAGAGTAAGCGTATAAGTAACTAAAATGCTCATAACAAAAAGAATACATCAAGTACGTAATAAAATCTTAAGAAAGATTTTTGATACTCCAGTATTTACAATTCCCTCAGAACTTGCTTATAAAGAGGCAGTTGAGCAGCATACTCATAAGTTACCCGAACTTACTCCCAACGACTCTCAGATTGTTAAGACACTCAAACAAGAAGGAATTTTTATGACTTCCTTAGAAGCATTAAATATTGCTTCTACACCTTCAGTTCTGGCATCTGTAAAAAAAGTACTGCCAACCTTACGAAACGTTTTACCCAGTAACAAACAAGAATTTGCCATTCACGCCAGCAACGCGCAAGTTATGGAACATCCAGAGCTTTTTCTCTGGGGATTAGAAGATAGATTGCTGGATATTACCGAGAATTACATTGGTCTACCGATCGCGTATCACGGTGTATACTTTCGGAAAGATTTAGCAAATGATGTCAAAATTAAATCAAGGCTTTGGCATATAGACACGGAAGACCGCTGTGTCTTTAAAATTATCATTTACTTAAATGATGTCAGCGAAGGTAATGGTCCTTTTCAATATATTTCTAAACCTTTGACTGCGCTTTTATCTAGTTCGCTGGGATACAAACATGGCTACCTACAAGATAAAACTGTAGAACCAATTATTCCTCAATCTGAATGGATCTCATGCACTGGTGCAGCTGGTACGGTAATTTTAGTGGATACTGGTAGCATTTTCCATCGAGGTAAAGTGCCGAAAAATAGCGATCGATTTGCTCTGTTTTACGATTACAGTTCGAGAGAACCGAAATATCCCTATTACTGCAAGTCCTCTCTACCGCAAAAAGATTTACTTACCTTGATGCCGAGATTATCCACACATCAACAGGATTGTCTTTGGGGTGTTGACTAGCAGCGATGGGGCGATCGCATGTATGAAGCTTAACCAGCAGTTATTTTAACATCTCATCCACTGGCTATGTAGTTAAACTAGACATAAATTTCTTTACAGTAATGTATGTCAAGCTATCAGCCTCAAGCTAGTGATACGCATCCAAACGTCGATCGCTTCCTGATGCAAGCTTTTCGTCACATGCCTGTTTGGAAAAAAGCACATTCGATCGACGAAGCAACGAAAGGGATTCGACAAATGGCGATCGCTGGGATTCGCCATCAATATCCTCATGCTACTATTAGTAAAATTAAGTTTGAACTAGCAGTTAGATGGTTGGGAAAAGATATAGCAGTTCGATTTTATGGAGATAAGAATGAGGGAAAATTAGTGGATGCAGAATCAATTCAGCTAGCTTTGAAACAGATTAGCCTTTACGAAAGAACTGTTGCAAGATTTCTTTCGGCGCGCGATCCCAAGTATCGATATGTTCGTAAATTAAGCCATCTTCATTTAATTTATAGTTAGAATATCCGTTAAAAAATACTTTGGCTTTCCAAGGTAACCGTAATATTCCTCGAACAGTCCAAGTTGCTAGAATCGTCTGTTCGTCTTTCTGATGTACGTCGTGTACATCGAAGTAGATTTCTGTGAAAAATAATTTGGCGTGAAATCGTAATGTCCAAAAAATAATTCGATAATTGAATTTATATTTAAATTTATTGACCGGATCTTGAAAGTAAATATCTTGGGTATAGATATCGTATGAAATATCCCGTTCAAACAGAGTTGGTAAATCGTGTTTGAGGGTATTAATGTTATGTTTTACCTGTAATTGATATTCCATTTATTATCGTTTTGGATTGGGTAAAATATACAATAAAAATGTACGCTGCGTTCCTACAATTATCTTGGATCTAAAAGCGTTGCCACAATTTGAGCAAGTTCTGAATTCCTCTAGCTACCGAAGAACCAGCGTTCTCAGGCTGGGGCTGGGCAAGGTTGGCAACAGAGGGAAAGGCAGCAGACTTCGCATAAGCACCGTTACGTAAAACTTTAGCTAAAGCATTATTATCCGATCGCAAGCCTTCGTAAAAGAAAAAGACTTCTCCGTTAATACCGCAATAGCGATTGTGGGCGATCGCCTGCGATAAATATTGAGGAGTCATGCGGTACGAACTAATATTGAGTAAAACACCTGGAGCGACTCGCGATCGCTGTTGTGGGGTAACTTGTTCTTTGACAAGGCGATCGACAATCTGTTTGTAGCTGTTGAAATCGCGCCGATAAGCTTGGGGGTGGAGTAGATCGACTAATCCTCGTTGCAGCCAAGTTTGAGAATCTTGCAAATATTCTTTATAACCCCAGTCGTAGATACTAGGAGCCATTGATATGAGTAAATTGGGATTAACGGCTTTGACTTCTCGATTCAGACGGGCGAGGAAGTTAGTTAAAATATCTGCCCGCCATTGCAGCCAACGCCGATCCTGAGGGTTTGAGGGGGGTTGACGGCGAAATTTTTGGCGATAGCGGGCTACAGTTCCCGCGTCGTAGCCGCCTTCACACGGCATAGCAGGAATGCGATCGTCGCCTTGAATGCCATCTATATCGTAATTATTGACAACTTCTAAAATTAGACTCAGCAAAAAATCTTGTACTTGGGAGTCGAGGGCATTCATCCACTCGAAACCATTCTTTTTCAGTAGATTACCGTTACAATCGCGGGCTGCCCATTCCGGTTTTTTTGCTAATAACTGTCCTCCGTTTTGATTGTAGGAACTAGCAAAGCCATATTCAAACCAGGGAATAACTTTCAGTTCGACTCGTCTTGCTTCAGCCACCAGTTCGGCTAACGGATCGCGATCGGTGTAGCGCGGATCGATCGCAAATCCAAACTGCGATCGCATCACTTGACTGGGATAAACTGTAGCTCCTTTACTCCACACAACGGGGAACACCACGTTAAATCCCGTCGCTGTCAAGAAATTCATCGCCTCGGCAATATTAGCTTGAGAGTCGAGAACTGCACTATCGGTATTGGTAATCCAAATTCCTCGTATTTCACTCACGATTTAATCCACTTTCAATCGGCGATATCGTGCTTGCAACACCATATAAATACTGTAAGCAATTAATCCCAAAGCTACAATTCCTAAAATCCACTTACCAAAAGGTTGTTGGGATAGCACCTGTAGCGCCTCACCCAGTCCTCTTGCTTCGTTAGGGTTATTATTTCTTGCCGCTTGGATCAGAAAAAAGCCGATCGCGCAAAATACGACTCCCCGTGCTGCCGTGCCAAATCCACTAATACCTAATACCCATTTTTGCTCAGTTTCACTTAATTGATGCAGATCCATTTCTTTCCGAAATTTAGCAGTAAAAGCGCGATAAAACTGATAGAAACCGATGCCAATAATAAACGCACCTACAGTCCCGACTAGCCATTGTCCGAAAGGTTGTGAAAGTAGCGCTGCCGTCCCATCTTGAGTCGCATTACCACCGCCTCCACCACCAGTCCCAAGAATTAATTGAACTGCACTAAAAGCTAATCCAGCATAAATAAACCCATTAATTGCATAACCGAGTCGCTGAAAAATTCCCTTAGCATTTGTGCCTTTATGTTCGGGATCTTTAATTGCCTCGACGAACCGCCAAAGTGCATAACTAAGTAAACCAAGAGCGATCGCGGCTAGTAAAAATTTTCCGAATGGCTGAGTTAATACCGTTTGTAATGCACCTTCGGTATCTGTTGTTTTTCCACCTGCGCCAAAAGCCGCTTGTGCTGCCAACAATCCAACAATACCGTAAACTACTCCCTTAGCTGCATAACCAAATCTCGCCAGTCGCTCCACCCAAGTTGAAGGGTCTTGCCTCGTCAGCTGTTGTGTCATGGTACGTAGTAGAACTCATGTAAGTTCTTTAGCAGCAAAGCATTAATAATTACATCTATCCAAGTGTTTAGCTACGATTTTGATAGCTTGTTGCTTGGTCAGTTGTTGAAATCGATACAAGCGCGATCGCAAATATTATGCCAACTGCTAATTACAGTAAATCCATAGGGGCGCACAGATGTGCGCCCTTATAGATCGTAATGCTGAGAGAGCAGGACATAAGCTGGATTCTGTTTTCTGCTGCATCAACGCGATCGCATCTCTACATACAGAAGGCAGTTATCTATCTGGGATGCCTGTTACCAGACACCTCTAGCGGTACACCAATAGCGGAACTGGTAAAAGACCAACCGTAGTTCCTCCGACCTTGCTCCCAACCGGGGTTTACCGAGCCAGCACCTCTCGATGCTGCTGGTGCGCTCTTACCGCACCTTTGCACCCTTACCAAATGAGGAGTGAGGGTTGAGGGTTGAGGGTTGAGGGTTTTTCCCTACTCCCTACTCCCTACTCCCTACTCCCTAGCATTGGCGGTATCTTTCTGTGGCACTATCCTCACGATCGCTCGCACTGGGCGTTACCCAGCAAGTTTGGTCTTTCAGGAGTCCAGACTTTCCTCAGACCAGCTGTAAAAGCTGGCTGCAACTGCCTGCGCCTACTCTCTCTAGATCTAGTGTAGTGGTCATTTGTCATTTGTCATACCCTTCGGGAAGGGCTTCGCCCTACGTCATTTGTTGTTGGTAATGGGTAGTTGGTAGTTGGTAGTTGGTAGTTGATGGTTGTTGGTCACTGATAACTGATAACTGATAACTGATAACTGATAACTGCCCCTAGCTTCTTCTTCTTGACGTACTGGTAGTTCTGTCCTTGACATCAGAGAAGTTTTCAAACCAACCTCGCCGCCAGAAGTAATAAATTAATCCAGCAGCGGTTGCTACCATAGCTGCCAAGCATAAGGGATATCCCCAGTACCAATTCAATTCCGGCATATTCCAGGGAGATTTTTCCGTGTTAAAGTTCATACCGTAGACCCCAGCAATGAAAGTTAAGGGAATAAATATAGAAGAAACTACCGTCAGCAACTTCATGATTTCATTCATTTTGTTACTCACGGCTGATAGGTAGACATCCATTAGACCAGAAGTTAATTCGCGGTAGGTTTCTACCATGTCTAAAATTTGTACGGCATGGTCGTAACAGTCGCGTAAATAGACTTGGACGCGATCGCTAATTAAACTGTCATTATCATCGCGGATCAGCATGGCGATCGCATCTCGTTGAGGCCAAATTGACCGCCGCAAGCTGAGTAACTCTCGCCGGACGCGATAGATTTTGTTTAAAGTTTGCCGCGTTGGTTTAGTAATAACTTCGTCTTCTAAATCTTCAATCTGTTCTCCGTAAGCTTCCAGTACGGGAAAAAAGCCATCAATAATTGAATCTATGAGCGTATAGGCTAAATAATCTGCTCCCAGCTTGCGGACGCTACCTTTGTTGTAACGAATTCGCTGGCGTACCTGTTCAAAGCAGTCATGTTCTGGTTCCTCTTGGACTGTGAGTAAGTAATGTTTTCCTAAAATAAAACTGACTTGTTCGCTATGAAAACCACCACTTTCTTTTGGTATCACCATCCGTGCGATCATGACTAAATGGTCTTCGTAATCGTCTTCTACTTTGGGACGTTGCGGCACGTTGACGATATCTTCTAAAACCAATGGATGTAGATTAAAAACCTGTCCCAATCTTTGTAAGATATCTTCACTACCTAAGCCTTGTACGTCAACCCAGGAGACAGATTCGGTGTCCAGATAGGGAAGGCATTCTTCTGGGGTGGATAAGGTTTTGCGTGTTACATCTGCTTCGTTATAGTCAATTAAAACGATAACTGGTGGTTGAGCGTCAACCCCAATATTCAAAGTTCCTGGTAGACTACCTGGTTTGTCGTAAAAGTAGTCAAAGTGAGGCTGCGTGTCTAGTTTAGCAGCACGAATACGAGATTTTGTCATGAGCGAGATGCGTGCGGGACTCCATCGCGATCTTAATCCTTATGATGCGTTTAGGTTGTGTTACGATCGTGCTTTCTTATCACGGGAACAGTATAAACTGGAGCGATCGCGCTGCTCGATCTATGGAAAACTCGTCCTTATTCACTCAAGTCGTACAATCTTTAGAGCAAAATGAAGACTCAGCTCGAATTAAAAAACTAGTTTTCTACGTAGCAAAACAAGTTTGGACTAGAGACCAAAATCAGTTAGACAGTATAAGTTTGACCGATCTAGTTCGAGACTTATTTACTATTTATCCAGACATTGAGAGTCTAAAAAAAAGTATCTATAGAATGGCACAAACTTTAAATAAGCCAGAGCAGTACTTAAGTGTTGCTAGCACGATTATTACCGAAGCAAAAATTCTATACGATTTTCAAAAAAATAAACTAAGTTCTGAGTCCGATCTAATTACTGTTCCGTTAGTCACGACGGTTCGTCAAGAAGCTCCTGTGATTCCAGATCTTATTCCAACAGCATCTATACCAACTCAGAAAAAAGTTGAGCCATTTGAAATACGCTTAAAGGTAATGATTCAAGCTAATCCCTTGCAAGCAAAAATATTATTATTTTCGGCAGTAGAGCATCAATTTGATTGGAGTCAGCAAGATTGGACTGCTTTACGCGCTACAGAGTTATATGAATTAATTCGTACTATAACTGATGCCTGTCAATCTTTTGAAGCTTTGGTTGACACCCTCAATTCAACAGCTCGAAAACTGAATAAACCGCCCGAGTACCTGGCGATCGCTAATATTATTAGTCAAGCGCTTAAGCCCATATTTTGATTTTTAATGTAATATTCACAATATTTGCTACACATATTTATGAATACTAATGAACTTATACAACGTTATACAAGTGGAGAACTTGATTTTAGCGGTTTAGAATTAAAAGGAATTAATTTATTCGGTGCAGATCTAGTTAGCATTAATCTGATTCAAACCGATTTACGGAGTGCTAATTTAATTCTCGCTTATTTAAATAGAGCGCAGTTACATAAAGCTAATTTAAGTAGTACAAAACTAAGTGGCGCTAACTTAACGCAAGCCGATCTCCGCGAAGCTAAGTTACACGATGCCGATTTACATGGAGCAATTCTACAAGGTGCAGATCTACGCAGTGCCGATCTGAGGCTAGCTAATTTACTCGATGCAAATTTGATCGATGCAGACTTACGTAATGCCAATTTGAGCGGTGCTAACTTAACAGGTGTCTGTCTTCGCGGTGCTAACCTCAGACAAGAACAAAAAGAATATGCAGCTAATTTACGCAGTGCAAGACTATTTCAAGCTGATTTGCGGGGTGCAAATATGGCAGGTGTAGATTTGTCTGGAGCCGATTTGCGCTGTGCTAATTTAGTTGAAGTTAATTTGCGGGGTGCTAATCTTTACGGTGCTAATTTAAGTGAAGCTAATTTATCTGATGCATTTCTCAGCGATGCTAATTTAGATCGGGCGATCTTAAGAGAGGCAAATTTAAGTAATACTAAACTCGAACGAGCGTTGTTGAATGAAGTAGATTTCACTCGTGCCAATTTAAGCCATGCGATCGCACCTGATAGTAAATTAACTAAAGCAAACCTAAGTCATGCTAACTTGACTAAAGCTAGAATGAATCGAGTCGATTTAAGTCGAGCTAATTTACTAGCAGCAATATTAATTGATAGTTCGTTAATTGAAGGATTTTTAGCGCGGACAAACTTAACCAATGCTAACTTAGAGAACGCTAACTTATTTAAAGCTGAAATTAGTAGTGCTAACCTCACAGGGGCAACCTTACACGGTGCGACAATGCCAGATGGTAGTATTAATAGTTAATTTCAAAAATGAAATCGTCATAGTCAGGTGGGCATTGCCCACTCTACTACTTTTGACTTTTAACTTTTCACTTTTGACCTACCTATGACTGCATTTCGAGTTGGTGTAGCTGGTCCTGTCGGTTCGGGGAAAACAGCCTTAGTCGAGGCGCTGTGCAAGCACTTGCGTCAGCAATACAACATTGCGGTAGTGACAAACGATATCTATACTCAAGAAGACGCTCAGTTTTTGGTACGCGCTCAAGCACTCTCAAGCGATCGCATTTTAGGTGTAGAGACTGGCGGTTGTCCGCACACGGCGATTCGCGAAGATGCTTCAATGAACATAGCCGCGATCGAGCAATTAGAACAAAAATTTCTCAATTTGGACTTAGTATTTCTAGAAAGTGGTGGTGACAATCTTGCAGCTACTTTTAGTCCTGAGTTAGTAGACCTGACAATTTACGTGATTGATGTTGCAGCAGGTGATAAAATTCCCCGTAAAGGTGGACCAGGGATTACCAAATCGGATTTGTTGGTTATTAATAAAACCGATCTCGCTCCTTATGTTGGAGCCGATTTGAGCGTTATGGAACGAGATGCGAAGAAAATGCGCGGCGATAAACCGTTTATTTTTACGAATCTGAAAACCCAGGCTGGACTAACAGAGGCGATCGCATTTATCGAGAGTTATATCTAAATATAAATGTTAGGGGCGCAAATCTAGCGTTTTCCGTGTAGGTGTCATACATGCGTAGGGGCGCACAGCCGTGCGCCCCTACAAATTTATTCGATGTCGCAAATCCTATACCAGTTTCAGATCTGCATATTCTGCTAGAACATCATCAGAACTGAGGGTGTCACCTTCAGCTTGAGGTGTCCATAACACTTCAATCGCCAAGAGTTTATCGCTAGGAATACTACCAAACTGACGTAGAGCTTGACGCAAATCGTCAGTACTATTGATTGCTGGTATTTGCAATTTACCCAAAGTTGCTGCAATCAGAGTGGCGACGATATATTCACCAGGATCTTTCACAGCTAAATCGCCATTACCCGAGCCGTCACCTGCTGGTAATTCTGCTTTAGGCGTTGCAGCCTTGAGCTGATTGTTGACGTTGGAAAGAGTTTCTTCGCTAAACTTGCTGCGTTCTGCCAAGGATAAACGGTTAAACTCAGCTTCTGCACCCGTCAAGCGAGATTGCTGGGTGTTACCACCAGCATAAACCCAATATTCGGGGTGGCGTAAAAGCGCTAAAGAAGCTTCTTGCAATACTTGTACTCTACCTTCAGGCGAGTTAGTATCGGCGAGTTCGGCAATCCGGTTGAGTTCAGCCTGTAAGCCTCTTGCTTCAGCCAACAAACCGACTTGTACGCGAGTGACACTGACAGTAGGATTACTATCGTATTCTAATTCCTCTACGCTACCCCCACTACTAGCACGCCGGAAGGCTTGTAGCATAAAGTTGGCGATCGCAAAAAAGATCAGGATCGTAAACAAGCCACCAAAGCCGCCGCCGATGCCAAAGAAGGGAAACAAGAAAGGAAATCCAAATCCGCCGCCAGGATAGGGTGCGTAGTAACCACCGCCACCACCAGGAGCGTAGGTTCTAGGAGTAGAGTAGCCACGGCTAGGCGCTCTAAAAGAGCCACCACCAATCCGACCGCCACTAGCTGCTAACGCACTATCCACATGACCAAACGCTAAAGCAGCGATTAGACCAAATACGAACAAAGATTTTATCAACGGTTTCATGACTGAAAGCAGTTTATTACGCATATCTCACTGCCCGAAAAACAATATTGACTTTGGTTTATTTCCTTTAGGGTAATACGATTTGCCCTTAGTAATAACTCCAAATGATTTGCAGTTGCTTATAGCGTTTAATTCTGACACCGTGCTAGCTATTTGCTTTGCACCAACTACATTTACTAATTTATCGTTTCTAACCCAGCCCTAACCTGTCACTGAGGTAGGATTCCCGTACCTGATGAGGGGCTAGGAGTTAGGAGCGAGGAGCGAGGGGAGTTCGGAATTATATTCTCCCTCAGCCTCCTCAGCCTCCTCAGCTCAAGAGCAGCTCTCTTCTTACTGTCCTCGAAACTCGTTCCACAAGGCTACCCAGTCATCGTAGTTAGGTACGGTTTCCCAGAAGTGGATTTGGCTGTAGTAATTTTCGATGTCTTCTAAATGGGAATCTCGGCGCTGTTCGGCGGTGAGTAGCGGTAAAACTTGCTGGGAAACAGCCCAATAACCAGTAACCTCTGTCATGGGTTTCTGAGCTTCTCCCGTCAGCATATAATTCATCCACGCATGGGCGATTTCTTTGTTGGGAGAGCCTTTGAGTAACATCCAAGAATCGCTCCATCCAGTTGTCCCTTCTTGAGGAATAGTTGCCCCTACAGGGAAGTTAGCGCGTTTTAGTTCCTCAATTGCTACGGGCCAACCCCACGCGAGAGCAATTTCTTTATTTAAAAAGAGTTGGGCTAACTCTCCTTGGCTGTTCCAAAATTTTCTGACCTGCGGGCGCAAGCGAAAAAGATCGGGTTTAATTTCTGTTGCCAACTGGTCTTTGCTAATGTCGTAGATATTAGAGCTACCTTTCCACAACGCAACATCAGCATTGAAGATAGGGTAGTCAGGTAGAGAAACTTTACCTTGATATTCTGGTTGATAGAGGACATTCCAGCTTTTCGGTTCAGATTTGACTACGGATTTGTCGTAAATTAAAAAATCTGGTCCCCAAGCAATCGAAACACCATAGGCTTGACCGTCAAAAGTGTTATACGCTGGTTGTTGAAAAATGGGAAATAAATCTTTGTAGTTAGGGACTAGACTTAAATCGATCGCCTCTACTAAATTGGCATCATACAAGCGTTTGGTTAAGTCTCCCGAAGCCGTGACTAGATCGTATGTCTTGCCTTTACTGGCTTTAATCTTGGCATACATCTCGTCAGAGGAGCCTGCATAAGTTGGGATGACTTTACAACCATATTTTTGCTCGAATGGTTTGGCAAAAGAGGCATCCATATATCCCTCCCAGCCAATTATACGTAAAGTGCAACTTTTGGCTTGGGCGATTTCAGGAAAGGACAGACACGCTACCAGTACGAAACAAATGCTAACGATACTTGCTATCAGTCGCTTCATCATAACTGTCTTTGATTCTGAGTGAGTCACGCGATCGCATTCCACCACAAAATTCAGTGGTAGGGTTTGTAATACGATAAGCTCCGCATTCAGTTAAGGTGGTAGTTTTTTCGATTTTCTTATCATCTCAATGGGAATCGCGATCGCCAAAAAACTCATACCGTACATCAGAAGCTAAGCTAGACTTATCCCTCATAGTAAGCTGCGATGAAATTCACGCGATCGCAAATCGGGTTATTGTCAAGTCTCTTTCTGGCTTTTGGTTGGGGTGCTACCATACCAGCAGCTACAGCAGCTGAGACAGTGACTTTTCGTCTCGGCTCGTTCGAGCAGAAAATCGAAATTAAGGATTTAGAGCGCTTTGCCAAGAAAGGAAAGTTATCGGGTAGCTTACAACTCTACGCGCCTTGGCTGACAGACGATGTGAGAGATACGCTAAATCGCCGTTTAGATCTCGATCCGAAAAAGTTTGACCGTTCGATGAAACAATGGCAAAGTTCTACTAGTGGGAAGCAACTACTAGCGGCTCTGGGACTAGCTTTTCCCGACATGACAGTAGAGCAATTATACGCTGCTGTTTCTCTTGCCTCGCGAGAATACGATGAAATGAATATTATCGGTCTGCTGCGTTCTTATCCCGAAGAAAATATTACTTTGGATTTGAGCCAAGTTGCCGAAATGGATTTATCCAAATTGCGATCGCCCGCCCCATCGGATGAGGTAGATTTAGAGATTAACCGCAGATGAAACAAATCAATCGCTCTACGAAATCGCGAAATCTGGCTTTACGTCTGTTGATAATTCTTTTACTGACCGCGATCGCGATTTGGGTGTTGCGCGGCTTGGGAATTATCACGTTTCTCCCTGGTGGTATCATTTGGATTTTACTGTTAGTGGCGATCGCGGCGGGTGTTTTTAGCCGTTTTCAACGCAGGTGGGTTCGCTTCTAGTCTGCAATTGAACTCAAGCTATAAACTTTGCTAATCAACCCTAAGGGCGACGGCACGGAATTTAGAGGTTGGTATTCTCCTAGATGAAATAGCGTGAAAAATCTGTTCTAGGAGAACAAAATGACAGCTACAGGAGAGCAAACCCAACCAGCAGTTGCAACGGCTGAGCGTACTGTTTCGGCAATTTTTAAACAGAAGGAACAAGTCGATAATGTCATCCGCCGTTTGCTAGATCGGGGTGTTTCCCGCGATGATATTTCTGTTATCGGGAAAAACTTCCACTCTGAAACTAAAATTGCTGGCTTTCTGACGAAGAAAGATGTGATTCTAGGTGGCTTGAAACAGGGAGCAATTTTTGGTTCCCTTTTCGGTTCAGCTCTCGGTTTGCTAACGGGGGTAGGAGTGTTATTTGTACCTTTTGTTGGTACGCTGGTAGCAGCAGGTCCCATCGGTGCGGCTTTGTTAGGCGCTGCGACTGGTGCGATCGCGGGTAGTGCGGGTGCGGGTTTAGCTTCTGCTTTGGCGACTCTAGGAATGCCAGAAGATAAAGCAACAATTTACCAAACTCGCATCGAAGCGGGTGACTTTATGGTGGGTGTCGAAGTTCCAGCAAGTAAATCTGGCGAGATTCAGCTATTACTTGAAAGTGCTGGTGGTGAAGAAGTACATATTAATGAAACGCCTCTACCGCGCTTTGGAAAAGGACAAATTGAAGATCCCAGCCATTTGTCTCCCGAAATTCGTTCTCATCTATCGGAAGACGCACAAAGACTGTTTATTGCTAACTACAATAGCGAACTAGCTCAATCTGGTGATGAATCCAAAGCCGAACATCACGCTTGGGATGTAGTGCGCGAACAGTTCGAGCAAGATGAAAATGGCATTTGGTCTAAATCGAAAATGACCGTATAATTTGTTTTTACATTTTGTAGGGGCGCACGGCTGTGCGCCCCTAAAGCATACATAATTTAATTCTGGAAATTCCGGCAGAAAAACCATGCAGAAATATATATGTAGCGTCTGTGGTTACATTTACGATCCAGAAGCAGGCGATCCAGAAGCAGAAATAGAACCAGGTACGCAATTTGAGGATATACCGGATGATTGGGTGTGTCCGGTTTGTGCGGCTGCAAAAGAGTTGTTTGAACCAGACAACTAGATTGGGTTTCCTTTTCCTCCAGCCATTAATAATCCAATTGTTTCTATTGTTGCCCTTTCCCGCTCTAATACATCGATAAATTCGCCCCGATATATTACTGCTATGCGATCGCTTATTGCCAAAACTTCCTCTAATTCTGTAGAAATATAGAGAATAGCCGCACCGCGATCGCGTTGAGATAATAACTGTTGTTGTACTGCTGCTGTCGCCCCCACATCTAGCCCCCGCGTCGGTTGCATGGCGACAATCAATGATGGTTCCCGATCTAATTCTCGTGCTAAGACAACTTTCTGCTGATTTCCACCTGATAGCTGACTGACCTTCACATTACCGTTAGAGGCGCGAATATCAAATTGCTGAATTTTAGTCTCGGCATTTTGCGCGATAAGCTGTTTTTGTAGAAAAAAACGCCTCACAAAAGGTAACTTATTAAAAACCTTTAAAATTAAATTATTCGCAATACTAAACCCTACGATCAAACCCATTGTTTGACGATCTTCAGGGATATATCCTATTTGTAATTCTCGAACTCGCTTTTGAGGATTCCATAACGTCACATCCCGTCCATCCAACCAAATTTTTCCAGCTTTTACAGAACGCAAACCCGCGATCGCATCTGCTAATTCTCGCTGTCCGTTACCATCAACTCCAGCAACACCTAGAATTTCACCTGCATGAAGTTGAAACGAAATCTTTCTGATTGCAGCAACACCGCGATCGTCTTCCACTTGTAAAGATTGTACAGATAATATTTTTTTTCCTAGAGAAGCCGCAGATTTATGTAACTGTAAAACAACTTCTCGCCCTACCATTAATTCTGCTAACTGTTGCGGACTAGAATCTTTTGTCGTAGTATTTGCTACGACTTGACCTCGCCGTAATATAGTCACAGTGTCGCATAAACTTATGACTTCTTCCAGCTTGTGGCTGATAAATATAATTGTTTGTCCTGCTGCTGCTAGTTGCCGTAAAATTACAATTAAAGATTCAACTTCTGACGGCGTGAGTACGGCTGTCGGTTCATCTAAAATTAACAACCGGGCTTTACGGTACAAAGCTTTAAGAATTTCTACTCGCTGTTGTACCCCTACTGGCAAATCTCCTACTTTTGCTTTTGGATCGACTTTTAAACTATAAACTTGAGATAATTCAGTAATTTCTTGTTGCTTATGTCGCAAATTTAAATTAAAGCGATCGCCTGTTCCCAAAATAATGTTTTCTGTGACTGATAATTGCGGTACGAGCATGAAATGTTGGTGAATCATGCCAATCCCAAGTTGAATTGCCTTACTAGAGGAATTAATTTGAACTGGTTCATCTTCTAAATAAATTTGCCCGACATCCGGTTGATAAAGTCCGCTGAGAATATTCATTAAAGTAGACTTACCCGCGCCATTTTCTCCTAAAAGCGCGTGAATCGTTCCAGCAGCCACGCTCAAACTAATGCTATCGTTAGCCACAAACGAACCAAAGCGTTTAGTAATTCCTTCCAGGCGTAAATAAGTCATGTTGATGCTGTCTTCACGCATCGCGTCTCTTTTCCACCTTCCTGACAACTTTCAAACGTAATTTTATTATTAATAATTGCTTGTCTAGTACTAAGAACCTGTTTTTGCAATGCTTCTGGAACCATTTGACCGAACTTACCTAAATTTAAAATATCTGGTCTTGCTAAACCAAGGGCATAGGTTTGACCTTTAATTTGACCGTTTTTTGCTTGTTCGGCAAGAAATGCGATCGCGAGATCGATTCGTTTTAAAGCACTTGTTAAAACTGCTTTTGGTGCAACATTTAATTGATCTGTTGTATTGCCAAAAGCATAAATTCCTTTATCGCTAGCTGCTTGTAATACTGCTGGAGACGAATTATCCAACCATTGATAAATCACATCTGCACCAGATGAAATAATTGCTAAAGTTGCTTCTTTTGCCCTAGCAATATCATTCCAATCGCCTGTAAAACTAGAACTAATTTGTACGTTAGGTTTAACAGATTTTGCCCCTAACTCAAACCCGCGTAATTCTTGTAATGTAGCCTCAAAAGATTGTCCGGCTAAATAAGCTAATCTATTAGATTTTGTCATTGATGCCGCAATGATGCCGCATAAATAGCTAGCTTGTAAATGATCGATGCGTAATGCAGCTACATTTTCTGCATTCACAGAACCATTCACGGCGACAAAAAACGTTTTAGGAAACTGAGTCGCAACTTGTTCCACTGCTGCGTCAAATTGTCCCCCGTGGGCGAAGACGACATTAAAACCGCGACGGGCGAAATCTGACAAAGCCTCAGCTTGATCTGGTTGCGCGACTTGTTCGACGTAAGCTGTTTCCGCCCCTAGCTTTTGTTTGGCGATGTTTACGCCTTCGTAGCCTGCTTGATTCCAAGCTTTATCCGATCTTACTCCAGGCAGGGCGATCGCCACCTTAAATCCTTCACCACCCCCCGCAGCAGTGGGGCTATTACTCGTTTGGGTAGGATTAGAATTGCCACAAGCCTTAAGTAACAAACTTGTACCCATTGCAGCCGAACCGTAGAGTAAAAATTTACGCCGACTAATTTCTAACATACAGCGATCCCTCTAATTGATGAGTACCGATCTAGTTACTTATACGTTTTAGTCGTGAAAAGCGGTATTTTATAATACTTTAAAATGTTTCTCTACTCCCTGCTCCCTACTCCCTACTCCCTGCTCCCTGTTATAATTAACAAACCACAGCAGCACAAAGAAATGACTACAGCAAATACAGTACAACAATTACAGGCTGAGTGGGTGACGCAGGAAAATTTTCAGCGTTATGGGCAATTAATTCTTCTCAGTAACGATGGTAAAGCTTACGATTCAAACGATGCTCAATTAAATTTGCAAAATGGTATACCGCGATTTTATATCATGCGGTTACAGCGACGAGGGCGAAAATTTCATACAATAACTCGTCACGTACAATGCACTCAGTGTTTGGGTTCGTTAGCAGGAAAAGATTGGTTAATTGCTGTTGCACCTCCTAATAATGATGTCAATACACCAGCAATAGAAGAGATAAAGGCTTTTCGGATTCCCGGAAATTGTTTTATTAAATTAGCAGTAGGAACTTGGCACGCTGGACCATATTTCGAGCATGAAGTGATAGATTTCTATAATTTAGAATTAGCCGATACGAATGTAGTAGACCATTTCACCCATAATTTTCTTCAGAGCGATCGCTTGGAGTTTGAGATTGTTTAGCTGTTTATTTTATCTCTATTCCCGCTTGTAATTCCAAAGCTTTAATCGCTGCTGAAGCATTCTCCTCGCCCCAGCCATGATTTACCGCAGCTTTAACTGTCTCGCGGGCAAGTGCGATCGCGGGAATAGGAGAATTATTATCTTGAGCGAGTTGCGCGATTAAATTTGCATCCTTTAACAACCACTTCAAGGCAAAACTCGTACTAAAATCTCTTTTAACTAACGTACTTCCCATCCCATCAAAAATAGGGGATTTAAAGTCAGTTACGTGCAAAACATCGAGTACATCTTGAGGATTTAAGCCCGCTTTTTTGGCTAAGATCATGGCTTCCCCAAGGGCTTCAATTTGGGAAATCACAACTGCATTACCAACTAATTTCATCGTCGCACCCATGCCCGTTCCGCCCATATAATGAATGGTTTCGCTTAAGGATTCGAGGATGGGTTTGACTTTTTCAAAAATCTCTTTCTTCCCGCCAACAACAATCCACAAACCACCAGCCGCAGATTCATTTTTACTGCCGAAAACTGGTGCATCAATAAATTCTACGCCCTTTTCTGCATATGCTGCTGCTTCCCGCCGACTTGTATTTGGATGAACGGTACTCATATCGATCGCAATTTGTCCCTGATGCACCCCAGAAAGAATACCATCTTCACCAAAAACCGTATCTGCGATCGCTTCTTCATTGCTCAAACAATACATGACGATCTCGGCGTTGGCTACTGCTTGTGCTGGCGTGTCGGCTTGACTCGCACCTTTTTCTACCAAGGGAGTGCAGCGATCCGGTGTCCGATTCCAGACTGTCACTGAGTGTCCGGCTTGGAGGAGATTACCCACCATCCCGCTACCCATGATCCCTAAGCCAAGATATGCAATCTTCATCAAATTACCTAGTTTGCGAGTGTCTAAGGGAAACTTAGCTCGTTTTCACAAGAGTTCTCGTCTACATATTGGGGGATAATTGGTAGTTGGTAGTTGGTGGTGTGTGATGCGTGGTAACTGATAACCGATCGCTAACAACTGACAACTAATAACTGATAACTAAAACTGCTTTATGTTAATACCACCGCTTAATACAGAGACAATCTGGGCGATTCTCAATGAAGAAATTGACGATCGTGCAGTGAATGTATTGGTTTGGCACTATCTAGGCTATCGTTACGATGAGACAAATAATGTTTGGGATACTACAAATGTAGCTCCAGAATGGCGTGACGATTATCCGACTACGCCTCCAGATTTTATTGATAGTCGTCCGGCTAGCGTTAAGCTGACTCGTTCGATTCCGTCAGAAAACAAGCAATTATTAAAAGAACAATTGGGTTTTAAAGGTTACAAAATTGGTGAATTTGGTCCACGTCAAACTCGCCGCGCTACGGTTGCTAATTGGTTATTAAGTTATATGCAATTGCAAAAATCTTGACTAGCGATCGCGTCGCGATTGATATTGCCTAAGATACCATTGCCTTAATTCTTTGTAACTGTTGACAGCTAACCCCAAAAGAATCAGCGCTACGATACCTCCTAATTGTGGTGCTTTCAAAGCTAAATAAACGAGGAAAATACACAAGCTATCTTGCAGAAAAGATAGCCAAAGAGAAAAACGATTCCAACGATAAAACCACCCAGCTTGAATCAGTTGTAGGAGTAAAGCAACAAAACCGCCCACTAAGCCAATCAAAATTTTTGGTACACCTTGAATAGGCGCGATCGCTAATATTGCTCCGATAATTGGACAAAGCGGTAAGTATACGATTTGCAGCAAACGCTGACCGAGCAAATTTTTTGAGGCGATTAACTCAATTAAACAACAACTTATCAGAATACCTAACACGATTGGCGGATAAATCTTAGATAAAATGGGAACGTTGTACCAAAAGTTTTCCCCTTGCAACAACCCCACAACCAGCAAAGGCAAAGTAATTCTAATTCCCGCCGCCGCCGAAATCGAAAGCGCCGCTAAAATTTCTACTATCGCAACATCTAAACTCAATTATCTCCTAAAGTTAGCTATTCTCCTACCCAAGGGTTTTCAAAAAATGTCACGCAAAGACGCAAAGGCGCAAAGCAACCTCTTAGCGCCTTTGCGTCTTTGCGCGGTCGAAATCCAGAATTTCTTTATCTTATCTAAATCCCCAATCTTTGATATACCTCTTCTAAGTGTTGTAGATGATGCTGGGGATCGAAACAAGCTTCAATTTCTTCAGGTGAAAGTGTTTGGGCGATCCGAGAATCCTTTGTCACCAAATCGTGAAAATTTCCGCCTGGTGTGTTCCAAGCTTGATGGGCGCAGGATTGAACGATCGCGTAAGCTTCTTCTCGGCTCATGCCTTTTTCGATTAAAGTTAATAGCACTCGCTGACTGAAGACAACACCCCCGTAAACATTCATGTTTCGCGCCATGTTTTCGGGATACACCAGCAGATTTTGCACCAGATCGGCTGTTTCCCTTAACATAAAATGCGTCAAAATGCAAGCATCTGGTAGCATTACTCTTTCGACGGAACTGTGGGAAATATCGCGTTCGTGCCACAAAGCGACGTTTTCTAAAGCTGCTACAGCCGACGCGCGTACCATCCGTGCCATTCCCGTGAGGCGTTCGGAACGGATCGGGTTGCGCTTGTGAGGCATGGCTGAGGAACCTTTTTGTCCCTTGGAGAAATATTCTTCTACCTCAAGTACATCCGTGCGTTGGAGGTTGCGAATTTCGACGGCAAAGCGTTCGATCGAGGCGGTTAAAAGTGCTAAATGATTGACAAAGTTGGCGTGGCGATCGCGAGAAATAACTTGAGTTGAGGCTGTATCTGGCTTGAGTCCGAGTTTGGCACAGGCGATCGCTTCCACGCGCGGCTCGATGTTGGCATAAGTTCCTACCGCACCGGAAATCTTACCCACAGCAATTTCTTCTCGCATCCTGGTAAGGCGTTCTTGGTGGCGCAAGACTTCGGCTAACCAACCAGCTAGCTTAAAGCCAAATGTCATCGGTTCGGCGTGAATTCCGTGCGATCGCCCGATTGCTACTGTGTGACGGTGCTGTTGTGCTTGTTTGCGGATGGCAGCGATGACATCTGCTAGCCTTGCCAAAATCAAATCTAGGCTGGCGACGAGTTGCAGTGCCAATGCTGTATCGAGGACATCCGAACTGGTCATACCTAAGTGGATGTAGCGCCCTGCATCGCCCACATATTCATTCACGTTTGTCAAGAAAGCTATGACATCGTGACGAACTTCTGCTTCAATTTCTAAGATCCTTTGGGGGTCAAAATTTGCCTTTGCTTTGATTTCTGCTACCGCTGCTGCTGGAGTATATCCCAGTTCCGCCTGTGCCTCGCACACTGCAATTTCTACTTGCAGCCACGTCTTAAATTTATATGTCTCCGTCCAAATTTCGCCCATTTCGGGCAGAGTATAACGCTCGATCACGACCGCCACAGAATCCAACTGTCATATTTTACCAGGAAGGGAGCAGGGAGCAGGGAGCAGGGAGCAGGGGAAAGAGAGCTGAGGGGCAGAGGGAGCTGCTCTTGAGCTGGGGGAGTTGGGGGAGCAAAACAATTCACGCATTCAAAATTCTCTACACCCCACACTTCCCACACTTCCCACACTTCCCACACTTCCCACACTTCCCACACTTCCCACACCACGCACCACTTTCTTTCCCGACTTCCCGAAAGATCGCGTATTTTACCCGTTCACAACCGTACCGCCGTTGGGATGAATCACTTGACCTGCAATATAGGAAGAGTCATCCGAGGCGAGAAATACGTAGCTGGGGGCAATTTCCTCTGGCTGTCCGGGTCTTTTCATCGGGACTTGCTTACCGAAATTGGCGACTTTATCTTCTGGGAAAGTTGAAGGAATTAGGGGAGTCCAAACCGGACCAGGGGCAACGGCATTGACGCGAATGCCTTTTTCAATCAAGCTCTTGGATAGCGATCGCGTAAAGGCAACGATCGCGCCTTTGGTGGAAGAGTAATCTAACAGTGTTGGATTGCCTTGATATGCGGTGACAGAAGTTGTATTGACGATCGCGCTACCTTCTTTCAGGTGAGGCATTGCCGCTTTTGTCATGAAGAACATGCTGAAAATATTGGTGCGGAAGGTACGTTCAAGTTGTTCGGCGCTGATCTGTTCGATGCTTTCTTGAGGATGTTGTTCGGCAGCGTTATTTACTAAAATATCGAGCTTGCCAAGTTCATCAATCGTTTGTTGTATGGCTTGCTTACAGAAGTTTTCATCGCCAATATCGCCCGCGATCGCCACAGCTTTTCTTCCTTCTGCTTCTACAAGCTGTTTTGTCTGCTTCGCATCGTCATGTTCGTTCAAGTAGAGAATTGCCACATCTGCGCCTTCTTTAGCATAAGCAATGGCTACTGCTCGTCCGATGCCGCTATCGCCGCCAGTAATTAGCGCTACTTTACCCTGCAACTTCCCGCTACCATGATATTTAGAGTCATCGGCTTTGGGTTGAGGAGTCATTTCAGACTCTTTTCCTGGTCTTTGTTCCTGCTGTTGAGGGGGTTGTAACGGTTGTTCTTCTGGCATAAACTTTCTCCTAAATTTGTCATTTGTAATGTTTTCACTCCGCTTAATTTAGCTAATTGTTCGATTGCGGTTATTCAGTCTGAAGGTGGAAACAGATACAGAACGCGATCGCTCTTTTGGTGTATGGATCTTTGTACCCGCAATAGTTAATTGTTGAGAATTATTGATTGCTCCTTAGGACATATATTGCAAAAAATGTGGTTGTAGTACGATCGCAATTAGCGGGATCGCCAAGGATTGAAGGGCAAAGGGCAATGCAGATATTAGATCGTCATCTATCGACACAGGTAGAAACATTTCGTCAGTTACAAATGCAGTTGCGCGATCGGTGGAAAAATGTAGAAAGCTTCGATCGAAGTGACGGAGATATTTTAGTCATTCCCTCTCTGAGTGTCGATCAGCGAGAGATTCAAAAAATTGAAGGCGTGCTGCATTACGAAGAACGCCTGTTGTTTTCGTTAATTCGCTTGCAAAATCCCCGCACGCGACTGATTTATATTACATCTCAGCCCCTACATCCCAGCGTCATCGATTATTACTTACAACTGTTACCAGGCATTCCCTTTTCTCACGCCCGGGATCGCTTATTACTTTTATCTACCTACGATTCTTCCTTCAAACCACTGACTCAAAAAATTTTAGAACGACCCCGCCTGATCGAGCGAATTAAGCAAGCACTGCGGCGGGAGCAATCGTTTATGATTTGTTACAACACTTCCCCTTGGGAAAGGGAGTTATCTATCAAGTTAGAAATTCCCCTTTATGCTGCCGATCCCGATCTCACAATTTGGGGGACAAAAAGCGGTAGTCGGCAAATTTTCGCTGAGAGTGGCGTGCCTCATCCTGATGGTTGCCGCGATCGCCTTGATAGTGTAGACGATTTAGCCACAGCCACTGCTGAATTGTGGGAACGTCAACCGCATCTCAGACGAATGGTTGTCAAATTAAATGAAGGAATTTCTGGCGAAGCAAATGCGCTTTTCGACCTACAACCTTTACATGAATTTGCCCCAGGAAAAATTTCTCATGGCGATCGCGTTGCTGCTATCAAAGATAGTCTGCCTTCTTTGCGATTTCAAGCCGCATCAGAAAATTGGACAAATTATGCTAGCCGCGTTCCCGAATTAGGGGCAATTGTTGAGGCGTTTGTTGAAGGAGAAGTGAAGCGATCGCCTAGCGTTCAAGGTCGAATTTTACCTGATGGCACGGTCGAAATTCTCTCTACTCACGACCAAATTTTAGGTGGTCCAGACGGACAAATTTATCTTGGCTGTCGGTTTCCCGCCGACGAAGCTTATCGAGTGCAGTTACAAGATTTGGGTTTAAAAATTGGCTGGACTTTAGCAAAAAAAGGTGCTTTAGAACGGTTTGGCATTGATTTCATGGCTGTACAGCAAGCTGATGGTAAGTGGGACTTGCAAGCAATAGAAATCAACCTTCGTAAAGGTGGAACGACCCATCCTTTCATGACATTAAAGTTATTAACTAACGGGCGTTACGATCTTTCAACTGGACTATTTTACAGCCAACAAGGGCGAGCAAAGTATTATGTTGCTACCGACAATTTACATAAGAACCGCTATCGAGGTCTGTTACCAAACGATTTAATGGATATTATCGCTTCTCACCGCTTGCACTTCGACACGGGAACGGAAACGGGGACTGTTTTTCATTTAATGGGTTGTCTGTCAGAATTTGGCAAACTAGGCTTGACAAGCATCGGTGACTCCCCACAACAAGCAGAAGATATCTATCAAAAGGTGATTAAGGTCTTAGACGGAGAGACAAAATCTCATCATAACGCTGCTACTACTACTGCCCAGCAGATTATTCCCTTCGGCTGGCGTTTGGAAGGGGGCTGATAAGGAAGCAAGACTTAGCGATTAGAAATCAATCGCGTACTACACAAACCAAGTCCACCTGCGCGGACTCACAAGCGAGGTTTTTAACCCTTTCCTGGCGGGTTTTGTCTGTATAGGGGCGACTATAAATCGCCCCTATACAAGATATGAGTTCTCCCTCAAAGCTTCACATCTTTAAGATTTTACAAACTCTTGCTAGTTTCTAAAGCTTTGATAATATCTACATAGTCGAGCGGGCTAAAATAGCCAAGATTGACTAAGCTGGAAAAAAGCTTAAATTTTCCACTTCAAATTTATGACAAACTTTCAGCCAGTCCAATCTTTCTCACCTACTAAATCGAGCGATCGCGTTGTCGATTACTTCACCAAGCAAGCTTACGCAATCGGTTATATGGCTGGATTTTTGGTTGCTTGCCTAGATGATTTTTGTAACTGGTTGGCGATGCTAATTGCAGAATAGTCATCGATTATTAGTTACGGCTAATTTGATTTTAGAGACAGATTTTATATCTCCAACTTGAAGCAAATATATTAATTTCATCTGCTCCCTACTCTCTGCTCTCTGCTCCCTATACAAGACAACTTAATACAAAAATAGTTTTGAGCAGTTTCGCCTACCCAAGTATTGGGTAGGTTTCTTTTTTACATACCCATAATTTCGTAACCAGCATCGACGTATATCACTTGACCCGTGATACCGCTAGCTAAGTCGCTGCACAGGAAAGCTGCGGTGTTACCCACTTCAGTCTGCGTCACCGTGCGACGCAAGGGAGCAACTTGCTCGACATGATGAATCATATCTAAGATTCCACCTACTGCTGAAGAAGCTAGGGTACGAATTGGACCGGCGGAAATAGCATTCACCCTGATGTTTTGCGGTCCCATTTCAGATGCAAGATACCGCACGCTCATTTCTAAAGCTGCTTTAGCAATTCCCATCACGTTGTAGTTAGGAATTACTCGCACGCCGCCTAAATATGTAAGAGTGACAATACTACCCCCTGCTGTCATCAGGGGTTTAGCAGCTCCGCTCAATTGCAGTAAAGAGTAAGCACTAATATCTAGAGCTTTACCGTAACCCGATCGCGAAGTACTGCTGATATCTCCGCTCAAGTCATCCTTGTTAGCAAAGGCAAGGCAATGGATTAGAATATCTAATTTCTCCCATTTTTCGGCGATCGCCTGAAAGGTAGATTGAATCTGCGCTTCATTCTGCACGTCACAGGGCAAAAACAGGCTGGGGTTCAGGGGAGCTACTAGATCGGCAACTTTTGTTTCCATCCTGCCGCGTTCGTCTGGTAAATAGGTGATCCCCAGATTTGCACCAGCTTTGTGTAACTGTTGGGCGATCCCCCAAGCAATGGAGCGGTTATTGGCTATGCCAGTTACGAGGGCATTTTTTCCAGTTAAATCTAGCATACAAACTGTGTCAGGCTACGTCAGGAAACACATTAGCAGCATACACCTATATCAGTGACCAGTTATCAGTTATCAGTTATCAGTTATCAGTGAGGAGCCACTGGTTCCACTCGTCACTCACGACTCGCAACTTTTTCAAATCAATTAGCTAGAATTGTAAGTAAAATTCCTTATTCTCGCTTAAGATATATTGGCAAGTAGTTTTCATGCTAAGTAATTGAGATTTGAGGATACAATACTTTGCCATTTTTGCTTTGGAATCGAGTTCTTTGCGGTCTATATCAAGTTTTTGTAGCTTTGAATACAAAAAAACTGGAAGATTCTGATTTAGATGCATAAAGAGCAGATCTTCTGGATTTTGACTCGATCTGTTTAATGATGATGTTATCTGGTGTAGTCTTTACGGACATCTGGTTGGGCAAGGAATATGGTCGTGACGCAAGATAGACCGCTAGCACAGGTATTTCGGCAGGTAGGAGCTGGTTCGTTTCCACCAGTCGTAGAAGTATTTGAACGGGGCAAAACAATATTTTTTCCTGGCGATCCGGCAGAACGGGTCTATTTCTTACTCAAAGGCGCGGTGAAGTTGTCTAGAGTATATGAAGCAGGAGAAGAGATCACCGTTGCACTATTGCGAGAAAATAGCGTATTCGGCGTGCTGTCGCTGCTGACAGGCAATCGCAGCGATCGCTTTTATCATGCAGTAGCTTTTACGCCAGTGGAGTTACTCTCAGCACCAATCGAGCAAGTCGAGCAAGCGCTGAAAGAAAATCCCGATCTGTCAATGTTAATGCTGCGGGGCTTATCTTCGCGGATCTTGCAGACAGAAATGATGATTGAAACCCTGGCTCACCGCGATATGGGTTCGCGCTTAGTCAGTTTCTTGTTAATTCTCTGCCGCGATTTCGGTCTTCCCAGTCCAGATGGGATCACGGTCGATCTCAAGCTTTCTCATCAGGCGATCGCAGAAGCTATTGGTTCCACCCGCGTGACCGTCACCCGCTTGCTAGGAGACTTACGCGATAAAAACATGATTTCCATTCACAAAAAGAAAATTACCGTTCACAACCCTGTCATATTGAGTCAGCAGTTTACTTAGGGGCGAGGAGTGAGGAGTGAGGGGACAAGGGAGCTTCAGGTGCAGAGGAGCTTCAGGTGCAGAGGAGAGATCGGGAGCAATTCTAGCCACTAGCTACTCACTAACACCCCACACCCCACACCCCACACCCTACACCCTACACCCTTTCTTCACTGGTCACTGATAACTGTTAACTGTTAACTGACAACTGACTCCCTACTCCCTCATTATTAGGGTAGGCTGTATCTGGATGATGTAAATCGCAGCAAGAAATGTCCACCGGATTCATCTGGATTGCAGCAATTATTATTTTGGGGGGTGTAATCGCGACGGTGGGCGATCGCATCGGCACGAAAGTAGGCAAAGCGCGGCTGAGTTTGTTTAAACTGCGTCCCCGCAACACAGCTACTTTGATTACCATCTTGACTGGGATGGTGATTTCTTTTTCCACTTTGGGGGTTTTGCTAGCTTTTGACAAGAGGTTGCGAGATGGGGTCTTTGAGATTGGTAGGGTACAACGATTACTGGAATTAAGGCGACAGGATTTAACCGAAACTCGCCAGCAATTAGAAACAACTACCAAAGCCAAAACTCAAGTCGAGCAAGAACTGACTCAAGCCAGGGAAGAACAGAAAGCTCAGCAGATAGAAGCTCAAAGACAGCAAGCAGCAGCCCAAAAGCGCTTAAAAGAAATTAATCAATCTTTACGGGCAGCCTTAACTAAACAAATACAAACCCAAGCTCAACTCAATCGCACTCGCGGTCAGCTCGAACGAGTTTCTGCCCAATATCGGCAAGCACAAGCGCAGCTGAACACGGTAACTGGGCAAGCACGCAGGCTGCGGCAAGAAATTCAACAGAATCAGAAAGAACTACAAGCATTAGTTGCCCAACGAAACCATCTGAAAAAAAGAATTAGCCAGCAAGACCGAGAAATTGCCAAACTGGACGCAGAAATTCAGCGACGAGACCTGAGTATTGCCCAAAGAGAAGCTTTGCTGAAAGATTTGGAAAAAGAAGCAATTGCTTTAGCAAGGAACTTACAACTGCTGCGCCAGGGGAATCTTGCATTAGTCAGAGGTCAAGTACTAGCGGCGCGGGTAGTGCGCATCGTTCGTCCTTCAGCCGCTCGTCAAGCTATCGAAGAAATTCTGCGCGAAGCTAACCGTAATGCAATGAATCAGACTCAACCTGGAGTAGAAAAAATTTCCCAAAGGGTTGTCAAAATTTCGGAAAAACAAGTCGAACAGCTGATCGAGCAAATTGATGATGGGCGAGATTATTTCGTCCGCATTCTCGCTGCAAACAATTATGTGGTCGGGGAAAGTTCCGTGCAAGTTTTTGCTGATGTTGCGCTGAATCAACAAGTTTTTAAACCTGGAGAAGTATTATCTAGGATCGAAGCGAACCCAGCAGTAATGACAACTAGAGAAGTGAGACAACGGATAGATTTGTTGTTAGAAGCTGCTAAATTTAGCGCTCAACGTGCCGGAGTATTGGATGAGAATCTCCTGATTGCTGACAATCGTATCCAAACTCTAATTCGCTTTTTCGAGCAACTCCAGAGCTACGATCGCCCATTAGAATTAAAAGCGATCGCCGCGCAAAATATTTATACTGCTGGACCTATAACTGTGGAGCTACTGGCAATTCAAAACGGACAGGTGATCTTCAGTACTCAACAGAGTTTACCGCAGCCAACTGAGCAGGGAGCAGGGAGCAGGGAGCAGGGAGCAGGGAGCAGAGGAGCAGAGGAGCAGGGGGCAGGGAGCAGGGAGCAGGGAGCAGGGAGCAGAGGAGCAGAGGAGCAGGGGGCAGAGAGTGGGGAGTAGGCATGGGGATGAACTCAACTGTGATATTAGGCTTCGATCCTGGTCGAGATAAATGTGGTGTGGCAGTGATGGGGCTGGATGGTAATTTGTCCTACCATCAAGTTGTACTAGCAACAGAAGCGATCGCCACTATTCAAGCCTTGCGCCAAAAATACCGCATTTCCCTGTTAGTTATGGGCGATCGAACCACATCCAAACAGTGGCAGCAAAAAATTAGTCAAGCACAACTAGAACCGCTAACAATAGTCATGGTAGACGAGCGCAACACGACTTTAGAAGCACGCGATCGCTACTGGCAGATGTATCCTCCAACTGGTCTTTCTCGCCTCATCCCGCAGGGAATGCGTCAACCCCCACGGGCGATCGACGATATCGTAGCAATATTGCTCATTGAAAGATATTTAAGCAAAGAAAGTGAGTCGTGAGTCGTGGCTGGTGGCTAGCCACTCACAAATGACCAACGACCAATGACGATTAAATCTCTGCTCGAATCTTAAATGCGTAATCTCCGCCTGGTTCTAGCTGATAATCCCGTTGCTCTAAAAAGCGACCAAGAGGTTCTTGGATCAATGCCCGTCCTTGTGAAGGTTTAACAGATAACTCGCCTCGGTGAAATCGCCACTGGAATTGCCACTCAAAATTACCAGCGCACACTTCTCCCTCTAGCAAACCGTGCTGCCAAGATTGTCGTGTAATCCGAACGTGGGCAACAGTTTCTGGTAATCGTTTACGACTCACAATGATACTACCGTTATGAAATGCTTTCCGAATGACTTACTTCCCACAATACCAAAACCAACTTATAGGATCGAAGAGGCGAAAGCGATCTTTCTAACGAAAGAAAGTGAGTCGTGAGTGGTTAGTGGCTGGTGGCTAGATTCTTAGTTTTGGTCTAGTTCCTAGTCACTCCTCACTGATAACTGATAACTGATAACTGATAACTGTCCCCAGCCCCTAGTTATGTCCGAACCAACTCCCGAGTTATTTCCATCTATGCATGAGCCTTTAGAAGAGACGGAATTAGCCGATGAATTAGATAAGGCAATTTGGGGCTTTGATGATATTCAGGCAGAAATTAACTACAAACAGGCAAAAGATACTCTTCATAACTTAGTCACTCGTCTCGATCTCAAGCCACAAGAACGAGAGGGATTAGAATCAGAGATCGCCCAGTTAGAGACAATGCTGGAAAATCTGGAGCAGAGGGTGGTGCAAATTGCTGTCTTCGGTATGGTAGGTAGGGGAAAATCATCTCTACTTAATGCTTTGTTAGGGCAGCAAGTCTTTGAAACGGGTCCACTGCATGGCGTGACTCGCAGCACTCAAAAAGCACAGTGGGAAGTTACAGAAGAAACTATTGGTACGGGCGATCGCTACGTTAAATTTACCTTGCCTAGTAGCGGTGATTCTCAAGTAGAATTGATTGACACCCCCGGCTTAGATGAGGTTGATGGAGAAACTCGCGCCGCTCTCGCCGCGCAAATTGCCAATCGTGCCGATCTGATTTTATTTGCGATCGCCGGAGATATGACGCAAGTAGAACACAAGGCTCTTTCCCAACTGCGAGACGTTGGCAAGCCGATCCTGTTGGTATTTAATAAAATCGACCAATATCCCCAAGCCGACCGGATAGCGATCTATCAAAAAATTCGCGACGAACGAGTCAAAGAATTACTCTCTCCCGATGAAATTGTCATGGCGGCGGCTTCTCCTTTGACCAAAAAAGCGATCGTGCGTCCTGATGGAACCAGAAGCGTGCAACTCAGCCAGGGACAGCCGCAAGTTGAGGAATTGAAGTTAAAAATTCTCGAAATTTTACATCGGGAAGGCAAAGCTTTAGTTGCTCTCAATACAATGCTTTATGCCGACAACGTGAACGAGCAAATTGTCAAGCGTAAACTCGAAATTCGTGCCAGCAGTGCCGATCGCCTAATTTGGCGGGCAACCATGACCAAAGCCGTAGCGATCGCCCTGAACCCAATAATGATGGTCGATCTGCTCAGTGGAGCTGCGATCGATGCAATCCTCATCCTGTCTCTAGCTAAGTTATATGACATTCCGATGACACAGGCAGGAGCCTTGCAATTGCTACAAAAAATCGCCCTGAGTTTGGGCGGAATTAGTGCCAGCCAATTGCTAGCAAATTTGGGGTTAAGTTCCCTGAAAAGCTTACTTGGTATAGCTACCCCCGCTACCGGGGGCATGACCCTGGCTCCCTACCTTTCTGTTGCTATTACCCAAGCAGGTGTGGCGGGTGTTTCTGCTTACAGCATCGGACAAGTGACAAAAGCATACCTCGCCAACGGCGCAACTTGGGGACCAGAAGGACCGAAAGCCGTCATTACTCGCATTTTGTCCTCCCTCGACCAAACTTCTATCCTGAATCGGATTAAAGATGAGTTGGTCGCGAAATTAGGAGCGAGGGAACAGTGACCAGTGACCAGTGACCAGTGACCAATTACTACTCCCGACTCCCGACTCCCAACTCCCGCTCATACACGCGGAGGCAGATTACGCTGCTGCTTGAAGGATTCGAGAATTTCCCGTACTTGTTGTCCGGCTATTTCCCGACCACCCAAACCGAAGGCAATCGCAGAAGCAACAGCGATCGCGCCAAATAGCAATCCGAATGCTAAATTCACGATATCTTGGGCAATACCGATCTGTTGCAGTGCCATCGCTGAGACGAGGGCAATAATTGCTATACGGGCTATCTGTCCTAAAATCTGAGCTTGGCGATCGCCCGAACTGGTGATGATGTTGTAAGCCAGGTTTGCCAAAAATAAACCAATGGCGAATACCACCAATCCTGCTAAAATTCGCCCAAAAATTACGATGATGCCGCTAACCAGGGTAGTTAATGCGGGAATACCCAAAATATTAACTGCCGTCACCGTGGCAAACAGCATAATTCCCACAAATACGATAATGCCCACAATTTCAGCTGGCGTACGAGCGGAGATTGTAGGCGTTGGTTCCCTTTGAATGACTGTTGGCTGTCCCGTCGTTGGTGGCGGTGGAATTGCTCCTGGTTCCTCATAGGTGGGACTTGGTGCAGCGCTTCTGCGTCTGAGGGTAGGTAGTCCCAGTACAGAGAAGATGTTGTTAAAACCAATACTTGTGAGAATATTCGTTACCAGATCGCCGACGAATCGTCCCAGGAAGTAAGCCAGGATGAGAATTAATGCTGCTGTAAAGATTAGTGGTAAAGCATTAAGGATCTGTTGCAACATGGCGATCGCTGGAGTCGAGATCGCATCAATGCGCAGTTGTTGTAGTGCCGCGATCGCTACTGGAATCAAAATGAGGACGTAGACAATCGTGCCAATAATTCCTGATAAAGATTGCCCTCCCGCCGTGGTTCGTAGTCCAAAGCGCGATCCTGCTTGGTCAATTCCAGTTGAGATCAGCAAATTGGTGACGATCCGACGCACTACAGTAGCCAACAACCAACCAGCAGCAGCAATAATGACTGCTACCAAAATATTTGGCAACGCTGAGAGAATCTCGCTGACCAAACCCTCTATTGGTTGTAATGCTTGCTGCAAACCAAGAGTATCGAGGATAGGAATTAAAAACAGCAAAAATATAAACCAGTACAAGGCATTACCAATCGTATCGCTGAGCGATACTTGGTTTGGTGGTCGGGTTACTCCTGGCGGTCGCTGGTCTAAACGCTCGTCCAGCCTAGCAGCGCGTAGTGCTCGGACTGTAATCAACTTCACGATCGTCGCAATTGCCCAAGCCACACCCAGGAAGATCAGCGCTCCTAGTATCCGAGGAATGAAGCTCAAGACAGTATTGAGGAAGCCACCCAAAGGACGAGACACCACCTCTAGTTGAAGTGCGTTTAGCACCGCTACTACGGTGAAGAGAATCACAATCCAATAGATTAGGTTGGCAATCAGTTCTTCGACTCTGGGTAAATCGCGGCTATCCGAACGACCAGTAATGCTTGCTGCAATGCGGTTGTCAATATCCGTGCGATTGAGGATGCCTTTGACTATAGCTTTAGCGATCGCAGCCACAATCAAACCAAGCGCCAGAATTAAGACTGCTCCCAGCAAGTTAGGAATAAACGCTAACAAGCTACCCCAAATATTTTGTACGTAATCCACACTTCGCTCAACAGCCTGTTGTCCCTGCTGTACTGGTGGTGCTGCTTGCGCCAAATGTTGCCAAGACGCTTGCAGCGGTCTATCCCAGTTAGTCGAGTGGGTTATCCCGTGCCAAATTGCATTCATAATTTTCCGAGTTAACTGTAAATTTCATGAGGAGATAGTACCAGCCATCGCTCTTTTTGGTAGCAGAACTGGGAATTCTGCTACAACTCCCTTGTATTTTTGTACTTTGTCAGCAAATTAGCTAGTGAGGAGAAATATAGAGTTCTTATACAGAGTGATTCCTCAGTTTCTCATTCCACATCTACCTTAGTGAGTAGTTATGCCCGAAGAATCCTCGGATTAGTGAGTTTTCAGATTTTCATCATCGTGATAGATGCGAAATAAAATCAATTTGCTCGTCAAGATTATGATTAAATTTTCTGATAAATAAGGGAGCAGGGAACAAGACAAGTCACAAGTCACAAGTCACAAGTCACAAGTCACAAGTCACAAGTCAGAAGAAGCCAAGTGCTACTGACCGCTCGCTGATAACTGACAACTTTGTACAAACGTTACATGTAACATCTGTACACTGACAACTGATAACTGACAACTGACAACTGACTAATGACACAAATATTTGAACAATCAATTGAAATTGCTGCTAGTGCAACGGCTGTCGAGCGTTGCATTACCGACTTGCATCTAATGCATCGGTGGTTGAACCCAGCCCTGCGATGCGAACCTGTAGGCGAGTGGAGTACGGAAATAGGTAGCCGCAGCCGTTTTATTATTCAAGTTCCCTTAGTCAAACCTACTTTAGAGTGCATCACGATCGAGCGCGCTCCTGGGTTAATTGTCTGGGGGTTTGAGGGTTTTTTTCAAGGTAGCGATCGCTGGGAGTGTCAGCCCTTACCCCAAGGAACGCGCCTGCTTAACCGCTTTGAATTTGAGATTCCCAATCCCATCGTTAGCTGGGGTTTCCACACCTTCGCCGCTCCCTGGACGCAAGCAGACATGAAAACTCAACTCCAGCGCCTCAAGCAGGTTGCAGAGGAAGTGAGTAGGGAGCAGGGAGCGGGGAGCAGTTATCAGTGACCAGTGACCAGTGACCAGTGACCAGTGACCAGTTATCGGTGAAGACAGTAGTTCTGACTAACCACTCACTACACCCCACACTTCCCACACCCCACACCCCACACCCCACACCCTCTTCACGACTTACGACTTACGACTTCCAACTCTATCCTCTTCCCAGTTGACTCAACAACTTGCGAATTACTGGAGCATCTTCTGCATGGGGGGCTTGGGCAAGATAGGATTCAAAGTCGGAAATGGCTGAAAACCAATGTCCCAACTGGTAGTTAATTAAACCGCGATCGCGTGTTTCACCTGGGATATCTGGGAACAATAGCAAAATCTTTTCTACTGTCCCCAGTGCTTTTTCTAAATCCTGCTGTTGTAAATAAATATACTTCAAATTTGTCAGCATCCGTGCTAAAAATTGCCGATGAGTCACCGATCGCAAAAATTCCGCTCGTAATGCTACAGGCTGTCCGTAAATTTGGCTCAATTTTGCTTGACAGTCTTGGGGAAACAGTACTTCACCGCGATTGAAGGCATCGACAAAAATCTCCATTTCCGGTATGTCAGGACGAATCAGGAAATGCCCTGGCATTCCCACTCCAACCATTGGAAAGTCAATTCGCTTAGCTAACTCTAGGTAAATTAGCGATAGTGTAATCGGGATTCCCGTCCGTCGCTCGATCGCATCGTTTAAGAAGCTATTACGCGGATCGTGATATTCATTAACATTTCCTTTAAATCCTAAGTCTTCATATAAGTATTGATTAATAGTTTGAATGACACGTAAGGGATACCTCTGAATAGGTAGCCGCTCTAGTAATTCTTCTGCCATCGTATCTAGAGCGTTGAGATATTCTGCTGGATCGAGGTCTGGATATTCCTCCTGAGCAATGTAGAGAGCTGCTTTGGCTAGATCGATCTGCTCGTCAGAGCGATCGATCTCTTGAGAGAAAAATTGCCTTGCTACCGAAACCATCACCAATTACAAAGGATAATTTTGCACTCTTTACATAAATTAAAACAGACAACACACTACAAATGGCGCATCCTTAAGACTGAGCTTATCCCTCTTTTGTTACGTTGAAACAAGTAAAATCTAAAAATCTTGCCACACAAGGGTTTTGCTCTTTTGTCCTTTTTAAGCTGTCAAAATGAAAAACTCCTACTGTGTATGGGTTTTAGAATCTACTCCGACGCAAGTAACACAAGAGGGTTATGGAACTCGATTGGAAATGGTTGCATCAAAAGCTATAGGCACGGTAACTGAGCGATCGGTGAAGTAAATTTGACAACAGCTTTGAAAAGTCAGCAACAGAAGTGTCACTCACAAATCGTTTCGAAAAATCTCGGCAATGGCGGCGGATCTTTTATAGCTTGCGTACCAGCATTTTAATTTGGTATGTCTTGCTATTAACTTTTAGTGCGTTTCTTTCCACGTTGATCGTTCGGCAAGTCTTACTCTCACGCTTGGATGCAAAGCGTGAAAACTCTTTGATGCAGGAAGTTAAGGAGTTTCGAGTTTTAGCTGATGGCATAGACCCCAACACGGGAAAATCTTTTCAAAATGACATCAAAGCTTTGTTTAGAGTCTTTCTCAATCGCAACATTCCCAATGACGACGAGTTTTTGATTGCCATTGTCGAGGGTGAAATCGACCGCTCTAGCCCTAGGGCACTACCAGAACCCTTACAAAAGAATTCAGAGCTAATTCACTATTTTGCTAAATTGACCAAGCCAGAGCAGGGAGCCAGAGAGACGACCGCAGGCACGATCCTTTATCGCGCCGCCCCCATTATTAGAGATGAAACTCACGGTGTCTTTGTGGTAGCTCAAGTGACAGCAGGGGAACGTCAGGAAGTGGATGAGGCAATGGCAGTTATGATTCAGGTCAAAATTTTTGTCATTATTGGGGCAGCTATCCTTGCTTGGTTAGTGGCAGGTAGAACGCTGACTCCTCTACATTTACTGACGGAAACTGCACGCTCGATTCGCGAGTCTGACCTGACTAGCCGCATTCCTGTCAAGGGGTCGGATGAAATTGCCGAACTAGCAACGACTTTTAATGAAATGCTCGATCGCCTCCAAGCTGCTTTCAGCAGCCAACGCAACTTCATTAACGATGCCAGTCACGAACTGCGAACGCCAATAACTATTATTCGCGGTCACTTAGAACTCATGGGCGACGATCCCCAAGAACGAGAGGAAACTGTAGCCTTGGTGACAGACGAATTAGATCGCATGAGTCGTTTTGTTGACGATCTGTTACTCCTCGCTAAGGCGGAGCAACCAAACTTTTTAAAGCTGGAAAGATTAGATCTGACTACCTTGGTAGCAGAAATTTACTCTAAAGCGATCGCCCTATCAACGGAGCGTCACTGGCAGATCGATCGCCATAGTCCAGGGACAATTATTGCCGACCGTCAGCGCCTCACCCAAGCAATGATAAACTTGGCTCAGAATGCCACCCAACACACGACAACGGGAGATACGATCGCTTTAGGCTGTATGCAGAGACACAATTGGGTACGGTTATGGGTGCGCGATACGGGCGAAGGTATTTCTCTGGCAGACCAACAAAGAATTTTTGAACGCTTTGCTCGCACTACCAGAAGTCAAAGGCGTTCTGAAGGTGCTGGCTTAGGCTTGGCAATCGTGCGGGCGATCGCTCAAGCTCACGGTGGCAAAATTGAACTAAGTAGTCGTCCTCATCGCGGCTCTACTTTTACCATCGTACTTCCTGTCGAACTCACATCAGAGATATCATCTCATGAGTAGAATTTTAATCGTCGAAGATGAACCCCGGATTAGCGCATTTATTGAAAAAGGGCTAAAAGCCAATGGCTACACAGTCTCAGTAGTTCGGGATGGCGATGAAGCTTTACTTGTAGCCAATAGCAAAGATTTTGACCTCATGATTCTCGATATAGGGCTACCGCGACAAGACGGTTGGACGATATTATCAACATTGCGCGGTCAAGGAGAATATTTACCAATCGTCATTCTCACTGCTCGCGACGATGTGAATGATAAAGTAGCGGGACTGGAGGGAGGCGCTGATGACTATATGACAAAGCCATTTCGGTTTGAAGAATTGCTGGCACGGGTGCGTTTGCGGTTACGCGACAAAACTCAGAATGTCACGAAGGAGATTGCGGAACTCAAAACAGGTAATCTTGTCCTAGATTTGCGGCTGCGACAAGTCAGAATTGGCGATCGCTCAGTCGAACTCTCTGCTAAGGAATTTACGTTGATCGAAACATTTCTGCGGCATCCCAATCAAGTCCTCAGCCGCGAGCAACTCCTCAGTGCTGTTTGGGGCTACGACTACGATCCTGGTTCTAATATTGTTGATGTTTATGTTGGCTATTTACGCAAAAAAATTAGTTCTCATCTGATTGAAACCGTCCGAGGTATGGGATACCGTTTCGTTAGTCAGCAGTGAACAGTTGTCAGTTGTCAGCTATCAGCGATTGGTTAATTCCGACCTACGACTTCCCGGTTAATCTCATAAACTGTAAATTTAATTATGCGTTTAATTCTTAGCTCGATCGCTGCGATCGCTTTTCTGACATTGCCTACAATTGTGGCAGCGCAATCTACCTCTCCTAACTCAGACAACAATCCTTCTTTTGAACTTCCACGACGCACTCCTAGAAATCCTAGCAGACCTGCCGAACCACCAGCACCACCAGAAGAATATGAAAAGAAAATAGAAGATATTCAAAATTTAGTCAACAGTAATAAGCAGGTAAAAATAATTTGCGCCAACTATATGAACGATATAGAATATCAGTTTCTCAGCAATAAGTTGCAGATTGATACTGGTAATAATAGTTGTGCTTTTACCATTATTAAAGAAGTTATTCAACCGCAACTGGCTGAAGGTAAAATTAGAACCTACGAATATACAGGCGATCGCGAAGGGGTAATTATTACGTTTTAGTTTAATTCTTGAAAAAGTAAGTAGGACTAATGACTAGTGAGTAGTAGCGATCGGAGCTAATAGCTAACCACTCACAAATGACAAATGACAAATGACGAATAACTAAAAAGCTGATGAATCCTGGATCTCATCCCGTATGACCAAGCTAATTATTCAAATTCCTTGTTATAACGAAGCAGAAACGTTAGGAATTACTCTCTCGGCTTTGCCGCGTGAAATACCTGGAATTAGCTGTGTAGAATGGCTAGTAATTGATGATGGCAGTACGGATAAAACACTTACAGTTGCTAAAGATTTTGGGGTCGATCGCATAGTGAGATTGAACCACAATCAAGGACTCGCAAAAGCATTTATGGCAGGAATAGAAGCCTGTCTAATCGCAGGAGCAGATATTATTGTTAATACTGATGCAGATAACCAATATTGTGCTGATGATATTCCTAAATTAATTGCCCCCATTTTATTAGGTAGAGCAGAAATTGTCATTGGCACGCGACCAATTTATAAAATTAAACATTTTTCCCCAACTAAAAAAGTTTTACAAAAATTAGGAAGTTGGGTGGTACGCCTTGCTAGCAACACGGACATTCCCGACGCACCCAGTGGTTTTCGGGCAATTAGTCGAGAAGCAGCAATGCAATTAAATGTATTTAACGAATATACTTATACGCTAGAAACGATCATTCAAGCTGGACAAAAAGGTATTCCGATTACTGCCGTTCCGATTAGAACGAATAAATATCTTAGACCTTCGCGTTTAGTTAAAAACATTCCAACTTACATTCAGCGATCGCTCTTTACAATTTTACGCATTTTCATGACATATCAGCCCCTAAAATTCTTCACAATTTTAGGCAGCATTCCTTTTAGTTTGGGTACATTGCTGGGGATTCGATGGCTGATATTTTTTCTGGATGGCACAACTCGTACTCGTATCCCTAGCTTGATTTTAGCAGCAATTTTAATTATTACTGGCGTACAATTGTGGCTTTTTGGCTTAGTTGCCGATCTTTTAGCAGTCAACCGCAAAGTATTAGAAGAAATTCAATTACGACTACGACGGGCGGATATTGAAGGGAGCAGGGAGCAGGGAGCAGGGAGCAGGGGAGAAAAAACAACACTCAACAGTCAACTGTCTTCACGCAGTGTAGCGCCAGCGTCTACTGTTAACCAACAACAAATGACTAATGACTAATGACTAATAAACACCTTTTTGCTAAAGAAGCGATCGCCCAAATTCCTAAAATTCTAACTCTGATGGATCGTAATGTTCACAGCCCTACTTATGGATGTTGCGATCGCAATTTTTGGCATTACAAAATTATCGATTTTCCGAGCGGGATGGCGCAAGAATTTGTCTTACCTCTCGCTTTAGCATACGATACAGATTTACCAAATAACCCTTTTTATCGCCAAAAAATCGTTCCTCAGTGGGTAGAAGCAGGAATTTTATATGCTGCCCGTAGCGCTCATGCAGATGGTTCCTGTGACGACTATTTTCCCTACGAACGAGCTGCTGGTGCAGCGGCTTTTTCTCTCCTTGCCTGTATTGATAGCTACACCCTATTAAAACTCAATAATCCTATCGCTCTGCAATTTTTTACTAAACGTGCTGATTGGTTGGCAAAACATCATGAAAGTGGTAGACTCACCAATCACCAAGCCTTGATTGTTTTGTGTTTAGAATTACTTTCAAACCTATTACAAACTTCTCAGTGGGATCGGGCAAAAGTTCAGCGCTTAGAACGAGTTTTAGCTTGGCAAAGTAGCGAAGGCTGGTTTCAAGAATATGAAGGTTGCGATCCTGGCTACCATACTTTAACTATTTCTTGTTTAGCGCGAATTTATCAACTTAAACCCGATATTCGTATCAAAGAGGCATTAATCAAAGCGGTTGAATTAGCTACTCAGTTTGTCCATCCTGATGGTTCATACGGGGGAGAATATACTAGTCGTAATACATACAATTTCTTCCCTCATGGTTTTGAATTAGTCGGGCAATGGTTTCCAGATGCTTTAAAAATTAATGATGCCTTTTTAGTTGGATTAGCGAACGGTTTAGCACCTTGTTATAGTGACGACCATATTATCGGACATCATACTTGGAATTACTTGTTGGCTTGGCGCGATTTTGTTCCTCAACGTCCTTTATCTCAATCTCGTCCTACAGGTAGAATTTGGCTACCCGAAGCGAGAATTTTAATAGATCGGCATCAAAGTAGATCTGAACATAAGGGAGACAAAGGGAATAATTATGAATTGTATTTGGCACTGAATAAGGGAGGTACATTTAAGATATTTTGTAACAACCAGTTAATAGCATCAGATACGCAGTTTTCACTTTTGGTTAAGGAAGGTAAAAAAATTAAGAATGCAGTTGGACATTTAGTAGGAAATTATTCGATCGATCTAGAACAAAACAAAATTACAATTCAAGGACAGTTGGGATGGGCGAAACAAAAACAAATGACACCAGCCAACTTAATGATATTACGCATAGTTATGCTGGGCTTCGGACGATTTTTTCCTAATTTGATTCGGAAGCTGTTACAAAAAGTACTGATCGTTGGCAAGAAAGATGCTCCATTCTGGTTTCAACGTCAACTGCTTTGGGAAAATGAGAAATTACACGTAATTGACGAACTAAAAGCTCAGAATTGGAAAAACGTTATAGCTGCTGATATTGGTTGCGATCGCACTTCAATTTATGTTGTTATGAGTCGGACTTTTCAAATCGGTCAATTGCAAACTGAATGGAATTTAACTGAAGAAGTCAAACAACTCGCCCCAGGTGAATCGCTAAAATTAAAACGGTATTTTTAGAAAGTATTGTTGATACATCATCTCTACAAGAAATTGGAGATTTTTTAGTTCTACACATGAAACGAATAATTTCTATTGTATTTAGCTTAATAATTTTAGTAATTATTTACTGGAAAATAGACTTTACTAATCTTGTCGAAGTATTTCAAAACTCAAATATCTCCTGGATGATAATTAGTTTATGCATGGTCGTACCCATAACAACTATTACAGCATGGCGATTGCAGCAACTAGCTCCTAAACAAGCTCAATTAAGCTTTGGAGAAGCAAATAAATTAATTTTAGCTGCTAGCGTACTTAATATGGTCTTACCTTCAAAGATGGGCGATATTGCTAAAGCTTATTTTATGCGGCAGCAAGGGCATTTAACTGGCTCTTTGTCTTTATCTTTAGTAGTTTTTGAGAAAACTTGCGATTTACTATCATTATTATTATGGTGTGTTTTTGGTTTACTTCTTTATCCTGATAAAAATTGGTTATTTTGGCTAATGACAGGAAGTGTGGGAGTAGGTCTAACCCTTGGCTTACTCTTACTCAGTTCTCCTAAATTTGCTCAAATATTTTTTGTCTTAAGTAAAGCAATTGCCACCAAAAAACTTAAAATTAAAATTCAAAAATTGCAATTTTCTTGGGAGGAAATGCATCATTACTTTTGGCGCGATCGCTCCAATTTAGTAAAAATTGCTTTAACGTCTATTTTTATTTGGTTTTTACATCTATTACAGATTTGGTTCTTCATTCTGGCTCTAAAAGCCTGGACACCATTTTTAGCCAATCTCGCTCTCTCTCCATTAGCGATTTTAGCAGGATTATTACCACTGACATTTGCTGGTGTTGGTACTCGCGATGCTGCATTAATTGCGTTCTACCAACCCTATTTTAATGCTCCTACGGCAGCTGCTTTAGGTTTACTTTGCACGTCTCGCTACTTGCTACCCGCAATTGGAGGTTTACCTTTTTTAGGACAATATTTAACGACTATTCGCAATTTTTCTCAAGAGAAGTAAACATGAGATTTTTCTCATCTTAAATTCACAAGTTTGTTACTTTTATAGAGTAGTCTTGCGCCTGTGAAGAAAATTCATGTATATTCTATTGAGTGTTTCTAGTCGCAGGGATTGTGTTACAGATTATTAGCAATAATATTCGTACAAGTATATTTGTATTTAGTGCAACGCTTGCACTTACAAATAGCGTATTTGCCAGCGAATTGAAGCAAGGAAACACAGATTTAGAGCAAGCAAATAACTTATCTTCTAGTTTTAAAGCGATCGCACCTTACGAATCTAACAGCCTCGATCGGATAACGCCTGTTTCCCAACTCGACAATATTAGCGCTCGCGATTGGCAGTGGCAAGTCTTAAAATCTCTCAGCCAAGGCTATAATACGACAATTGAATTTAATGGCGATCGCAGCTTCACACGTTATGAATTTGCCGCTACTTTAGATACTGTCTTAACTGAGATCTCAAAACTAATTGCTACAGGTGACGCTGAACTTCTGAGTCAAACAGACATCACCAAATTGCAAAGATTGCAAACAGAATTTGCGACTGAATTAGCTAGTCTACAAACAAGACGAGTAGAGGGATTAGAAAGTCAAACCCAACAGCTTGAAGCACAACAATTTTCTACGACCACAACTCTCTCAGGTCAAGTCATCTTTGCTGTCAGTGGCGCTGTAGGTGACGAAAAAGCCGATGGTAGTGGTGAAAAAGTAGATAGTAATTTAGTTTTGAGCGATCGCGTGCGACTAACTTTTAATTCTAGTTTTATGGGGGAAGATCGTCTGAGGGTGCGCATACAAGCGAATAACTTCCCAGGAGTTGAAGATGCGGCTGGAACAGCAATGGCGCGGTTGGGATTTGAAGGGGATAGCGAGAATCAGTTTGAGTTAACGCGCATCGAGTACCGCTTTCCCGTTGGCGAACAAACTACAGTTTACGCTGGGGTCTTCGGTAGCGGCATAGATGACTTTGCCGATACAGTCAATACTTTCCTTGATAGTAGCAGTCGGGGGGCAGTATCCCGCTTTAGTAGGCGCAATCCGATATACAGACAAGGTTCGGGTACGGGAGTAGGTGTGGAATACGATTTGACTGAGGAGATTTCTCTGCAACTGGGTTATGTCGCAGAGGATGCTAACGAACCTGAATCTGGAATTGGTGGTAGTGCTTACGGCGCGATCGCGCAATTGTATTTTGAGTATAGCGATCGATTTGAGTTAGGTTTAACTTACGTACATTCCTACAACCAGCTAGATACAGGTACGGGAAGCGCATTAGCCAACGATCCTTTTGATGAAAACAGCGATGCTATCCGAGCAAATTCTTATGGTATTGCTACAACTTGGCAGATTAATCCTAAATTTGCGATCGGTGGATGGATGGGTTTGACAAATGCGACAGCCGCAGATTTACCAGGTAATCCAACCGCAGAGATTTTTAATTATGCTATCACCCTTGCCTTTCCTGACTTAGGTAAAGAGGGTAGCTTAGGTGGAATTATCATCGGTCAACCACCAAAGGTTACTAACAGCGATCTCAGCACAGATTTTCAAGACCGCAATACAGCTTGGCATTTTGAAGCATTCTACCGCTTGCAACTCAGCGAACAAATTTCAATGACTCCAGGTTTCTTAGTTATTATCAATCCCGAACACGATAACAATAACGATACTTTATATGTTGGGACAATTCGTACTACTTTTGAATTCTAATTAAGAGTCCCGATCGTTACTATCGAATTACCAATGAGCTATCTGTAGATTTTTTGTGGATAAAAACTTCTCATATCCCGCTTGTAATTGACGTTTACCGTCGCGTTCAATAATGCTGCCATGAGCCATGATGACTCGATGAAAATCCCAGCAGATAACTTTTTGAATTGACTTTTTTACCTTTTCTTTATCGCGAGAAGCAAGTTTTTCTAATCTGGTTGGTTCTAACTGGCGATCGCCTCCTAAAATTTTGGCAATTAAGCGCGTCTGCCAAGGAAAACTAGCATCAAAATGAAAAGCTGTATCAGTCAAGATCAAAGTTTGGCTTTCTCGATGCCAAAATACAATTTCATTTAATATTCCCGAATTGCCGATACCTATAGTTTGAAATCCGGCAAATAAAAGATATTCAACTTCATCCAAATCGCCGATTTTGCCACATTCGTTGAGGATGCGATCGATCTTTATATCTGGTCTTTTCGAGTCTAAACCTGGAGCAACCCAAATCTCAGCATTAGGATAAATCACCTTGAAGTTAGTGAGAAAAAGATGATGATAGCAATTTGGCGCGATAATTGTGGTGACGTTACCCAGTTCGTTAATTTGCTGGATAGTTATTTCATCAACATCAATGGGAGAAATAATTATGAGTTTGCCATTGTCAAGGCGAATTACTGTCATTCTCGTTCCCACTTCTAGACCTAAAAACTTAAATTGCCGTTCGCCAACCCAGATATTTCGATCGATTTCTCTCAGCATAAGGTTAGGGTGTGGGGTGTACTGAATCCAATAATTATTAATCGCCATTCTAAACGTGAGAAATCCTCATATTTTTATAATCTGAGAAATCCTCACGTTTGTCAATAGAGACAGATAAACCCGACCGTACGATTACTGATACATGACTTCCAGGCATTTACCGCAACAATCCCGTAGCAGAAAAAGATTTGAGCAAATTCTGCAAGCCGCCGCCGCAGTGTTTGCCGAAGTTGGCTATGAAGCAGCTTCTACGGAGGCGATCGCACAACGGGCAAATACTTCTATTGGCTCGCTTTATCGCTTTTTTCCAGACAAATCTGCGGTTTTATACGCCTTGGCAGAGAGATATGCCGAGCAAATGCGGGATTTATTTGTCACTAAGTTCAATTCCTCAACAGTAGATCGACCTCTGGCTCAGGTGGTCAGCGATACAGTCGAAGCGTTTGATGATTTTTTTACGACCGTACCAGGGGCGCAAGCAATTATGTTGCGATCGCGAGTTTCTCCTGAGTTACAGGCGGTGAATCAACGTGCCGATCGCGAAATTGTGGCGCATTTAGAAGCTTTTTTTGCCTTGCGACAACCGCAGATGGAACCAGAGCAACGCCAGCTAGCGGCTTTAGTCAGCGTAGAAATTACTGGAGCCTTACAGCTATTATCCCTTGCCCAAACAGAACGGTTACGACAGCAGATCGTGACTGAAACCAAACACATCTTAATTCGCTATCTTCAACCGCTTTTCCCCGATTGCGATCCGACAAATGAGAAAATTGGAAGCTAACATTAAGGCGATCGCATAACCTAGATAAGCGCGATCGTCCTAATGCTAAACAATCCCATTTAGAACGATCGTGAAGCCATTTGCAAGTTAACTTAAGGAAACTTATCTGACTGAATAAATGAAGAAGTTTTTTATAATTTAGTAACAAAAAAGTAGGGTAAGTATTACCCACCCTACTAATAACTGGTCACTGGCTACAAGTCGTAAGTCGTAAGTTGTAAGATACTACTCCTCTGCTCCCTACTCCCTCCTCCCTGCTCCCTATTAAACAAAGCGATCGCCTTTACCATTTTTACGGCGAATGCCGATTACAGAAGGACGCGGCGGACCATAAAGATCTCCCGCTAAATTGCTGGGCCAATTACTACCGCGTGGTACAGTTCTGTTTTGCGTAAACAGAGTCCCATCCAAGTTCAGCATCTCAATGTCGCGATTTAGACTTTGAGGCGGATTGAAGGGGCAGTTTTCCCCAGGATGTTGTACGCAGATAATTAAGGTATCGCTGACAAAGGTAGGTCCTGTCATTTCGCAGCGCGGGGGGCCATAGGCAAAGGGTAAGATTTGCCCTGCATTCTCACCATCTAGAGGAATGTAGAACAGCCAGTTATTACCGAAAACTCCAATTAAATCGGATGTTTGAACGTTGAGATCGGAGGACGCACCTTCTACCACAGCTCCAACTACTGTATGGTCGATGTTGAGTGGCTTACCAGCCACTCCTTCGCCAAAACCGTTATGAGCGCCAGTGGACATATCCGTGACACCCCAGACGTTATTTTGGCTGTCGAAAGCAAGGTTATCCACGTTAGCAAAACCGTCTCCTGGCTCGGCTCCTGCTTCCCCACCTTTGGCTAAGCGTTCCCAACGGAAAGTTAGACCTGTATTATCGAAGCTGTTTTCAGTAATCTTAAACAGTTCTCCTGAAGGCTGTCCCGCGTTGACATCTTTGCTGTATTTAGAAACAACAAATATACGGGAATCTGGATAACCATCGCTACCTGGCGCACCATCGGTATAAGCGATGAAGACTTCCCTCGAATTGCGAGGATTGATTTCCAAATCTTCAGGACGAGCGGTAGGAGTACCACCGATTAGGTTAGCAGCTAAAAAGGCATCAACTAACACCGCGCCTTGACTGGTATAGAAATCTGAGAGTTTCTTACCTTGGTAGTCTTTTAAAGCCGTAGCTTCATTCTCGGTCGTAATGTTGTACTTCCCACCATCTTTTGTTTGTGCGGCAATGCCGTTGCGTCGCGGTAATGGTAGCAGTGCGTTGCGCGTCGCTTTACCCAAAGCTTTAATTTCCACCGATCCAAGCGTAGAAGGGGAAATGGGATTGGTACTCGCACCAATCTCCAACGGTAGCCATTCACCCGTACCGTCAGGATTGTATCGGGCAACGTAGAGCGTACCCGTCTCAAATAGTTCGCTATTTTTCTTGCCTTCAGGGGATTTGACCTTCCCTGCACTGACAAATTTCCAAGTATGTCCGCCACGGCGATCGTCACCCATATAGGCAACGAGTTTTTTTCCAGACTCCGCCACCATAGTGATATTCTCATGGCGGAAGCGACCGAGAGCAGTATGTTTGCGCGATCGCCATTTGGGATCGGCTGGATCGATCTCGACCATCCAGCCGTATTTTTCCCCTACCATACCGAATTCAGCTCCAGTCGTGCCTTCGGTGTATTCTGTCTGCGTACCGTTAGGCAGAACTGCTTCTGTAACTCCGACGAAGAACTCTTCACTAGCTTGGAAGTTCTCCTCGGCGGACATGATGGTTCCCCAGGGAGTCGTACCACCAGAACAGTTGTGTCCAGTACCGATGATTTTGCTCCCCAATCCATCGGTGTTGACGGCTTCAAATACATCCTTAGCAGCCGTACCCGTACCGATGAGGTAGTTGAGATCGCCTTTCTGGTAGCTTTTTTCGCCCCAGGATGTGACTTCTTTGTAAGCATCAGTGCGATCGCTGTTGATTCCTAAGCCTGACAAGGTGTGAATGCGGCGATTTTTCGGGTCTTTGACAACGCTGTAACGTCCGTCATCACCTTGGCGAATTCTGACAATCGAACCACCCATGTTGTAGAGAAACTCACCTAGCAAGGTGCGGTTTTTCTCGCTAATATTGATTCCTAAATATGGGAAAGATTCGGAGAACCCTGCCAAATCTTCTGGGGTTTCAGGCGCGAGGAAGGAAATTGGGTAGGAAACATATTCGTGGTTCACCCACAAGTAGCCGTCTTTAACAGCAATGCCGTCGTAGTGGATGCCATTACCAATATCGTTCTCTTTTCCCCTAACTTTGGTTCCGTTAATTGCTACGAAGCCAGTGTAGTCGCAGTTGTAACCAAAATAATCGTCTGGATTGGGAAAGACGCGATCGCCCCAGCCAACAATGACGTACCGCTCGTATTCTGGTGGTACGATGACATCATCGTAGACGGTATATTTTGTCAATCTCGCATCTGTCGATGGTTGTAAAACTTGCCCTTTTTCGCTGCCTGCTGGTAAGTAACTAGGCAGTTGTTGATAAATGGGTAACGGATGGGGCAATCGTACAGGGGTGAACGATAAAGCCTCAGCTGCTTGAGCGGCGCTAGAACCAGCACCAAACAATTTATTCTCTAGCACGGGTGAGAAAGCAGCAGCACCAACACCCGCACCGAAGAAAACTAACAGCTGCCTCCGAGTAATTCTAGACATGAAACTCCCTCTTGATTCGGAATCGCCAGATCCTCAAGTTTGAAAACGTCTGTATTGCAATTATTAGTAGAGAGTGCAGAGTGCTATTAGCTCTTGGTTCCTTCAGGTTTCAACGCGATAACTATGCTCGCGCCTTTTCTATTAGCTTATGTATTTTTAATTACAAACATATCAGACAAAAGCTTGGATTGAGCTGTAACCAAAAGACGCGCTCTCGCTTTTTCTCTACTACTAATTATTAAGACAGGGACTTATTTTCAAACAAATATTGTTGCCTCTGTTACGATAATCCCGCAACATTAAGGTGAGTTAATCGCCTGGTTAATACTGAGTCTTTTTTTTACCTTAGCTTCCTCTATTTAACTTTTATAGAGCACAATAAGCAGATATATCTAGTCAGCAATTTGCAAAATTTAGTTTGCTTGCTGAAGGCTATTTTCTCAATTCAGCTAGTAGTTTAAATGTGAGCCTATCGGATATACTTTTCTGTTTAAACCATTTTCTCCGCGCCACCTCTGCGATCGCAACGATAGATCGGTGTGTATAAAAAAATCAAAATTTGCAGAATTACGTACATTTCTTATTGCCATCAGTCATCGCGATAGGCGGGATCGTCTTCTCTTAACCTACGCGCAGTATTTACATTCACGGGAGTACGCTGACTATCGGTTGCAGTTCCGTTTGGCGATGAGGAAAAGCCTAACAAAAGTGCGGAGTTACTGAAGTATCTCGTCCAGTGACTCAACACGGGTTGCGATCGCCAATCGACTCGCGAGACTTTAGTATGGAGTAAAGGGACTTGTTGCCCATTGCGATCGCCTACTACCGTTACAGCGATTTCTGTAACTCTGGGTTGTCGATCGAACTCTTGCTGAATCAACTTGCTAGTCTGTGACTCGGCTTGTTGCATCAAACGAGTAAAAGAAGGCATTCCCTCAGAACTGAGAACGAGATTTAAAGATTTAGGTTGCGCTCTAGCTGGGGTAGAATACCAGCAGCTTACACACATTGTTGCAACTAAAATGATTTTTACTGGAATTGTTTTGACTGGGGCGATCGCTCCAGATAGTCGAAACTGTCGAAAAACACTCATTATCTTGACTAAATCCTTAATCTCTGCATAGTTACGAGGAGGGAAGGAGAAATGCAGACTTTTTCTAAGCTTAGCGATCGCATCATTAATAAGTCAGTAAGCTCGGGTTAATTTTTAGTTATCAGAAGAGAATGAGGAGTGAGCAATCAACAATCAACCATTAGCAATTAGCAATTACCATGCCAATCGTTCATAAATTAATTGAAATTGAAACTACGGCAGGAATTAATATTCACAATATTACGCCAGCAATTGAGAAAATAGTTTTTAATACAGGAATTAGCAACGGTCAAGTTTTAGTATTTTCTCGTCATACTACGACCGCCTTAGCGATTAATGAAGACGAAGAAAGATTACTAGAAGATATCAAAGTTTTTTTGAGCAAATTATTTCCCGAATCAGAACGCTACTTGCATAACGACTTGCACTTAAGAAAAAATATCCCTGAAGATGAGCCGATAAATGCTCACTCGCACCTAATGGCGATGATGCTTAATAATAACGAAATTATTCCAATAGTTGATGGGAGACTTGCATTAGGAACCTATCAATCAGTTTTATTTTTTGAATTAGACGGCGCTCGAAAAAGAACAATTCTGTGTCAAATTTGGGGCGAATAATGAAGGTAGGGTGGGCAATGCCCACCTTAATATAAATCAAAAACTAAGATTATCTTTCCCTTCAGTAGAAGCCGCATCCTCATGCGTGATGGTAATTTTAGCCGCTACAGTAGAACGTCGCAGGTTACGAATTGCATCAATAGTATTTTTAATCGTGCCAGCCAGGGGAACAGCTACAATTGCACCCAAAAAACCACCCATTTCAGCTCCAGTCAAGATGGCAATAAAGATCCAAATTGGATTGAGACCTGTAAAATTGCCCATCAATCTAGGTGCTAGCACGTTATCTTTAATTTGTTGCAACACAATTGCCGCCAAAGCAACTTGCAACCCCAGCAACCAATTTTGCACCATGACTAACAGCGTGACTGTACCAATGCCCAAGCTAGCACCAATAAATGGGATGAGTTCGGCTACGCCAATTAAGAGGGCAAATAGTAGCGCAAATGGCACGTTGAGAACTACGAAAATTGGGGTTAAAGCGGCAAACATGAATAACCCCAGTAATAGTTGAGTCAGAAAGAAATTTTGAAAATTGAGTCGCAAGGAAGCACTAAACGGAAGTCCAATCTCTGGTGGTAGGAAGCTAATGAGACCGCGCCAGAGGCGATCGCCGTAGAGCAGCATGTAAAATGCCAGTACTACCACTAAAATTGTCTCGATTAACCACGACAGCGTACCGAGGGCAACTCCAAATGCCTGTTCTGGTATAGATGGCAAGCGTCTTTCAATCGTATCGTTAACGCGATTGCTAAAACCGCTCAGATCGAGAGGTAACTTTCTTACCCGCGCCCAGCTATCTAGTCTTCCCAACTGTGTTTGAATTGTATTTAACCAATCGGGAATTCTTTGAATCAATTCGATTGTTTGGTCGTAGACCAATGGCACTAGAGTTAGACCGATCGCCACTAACAAGACTAAACTCAAAAATAGAACGACGATAACTGCCTGAGAACGACGAAAGCCAACTCGCTCGAAAAACCGGACTGGGTAGTTGAGTAGAAAAGCTAAAATAGCCGCGATCGTTAGTACGGCGATCGTATGCTGAAAATATTGAAAAGCTTGACTCAATAACCAAATATTCAGAGCAATAACAGGACCGCTCAAACCGTAAATCGCTAAACGCTGCCAAGAGGCTGAACGGCGCATTTCTCACACCACCCACAATAGTTGCTCCACCACTAACCCTCGATTTTAGTGGCAAAATCTATTTAAGTGGTCATTAGTCATTTGTTATTCGTCATTTGTAAATAACAATGACCAATGACCAATGACCAATGACCAATGACAATCCATGACAACTGCTGCGATCGCAAATTTAGTGCTGGGGATCTTTCTCGGCTTGATGATTCTGCTGTTTATCTTCCGTATCGTGCTGACTTGGTTTCCCCAAATCGACCTTAAGCGTTTTCCATATAATCTCATTGCCGTACCAACAGAACCCTTGTTAGTACCGTCGCGAAAACTAGTACCGCCCATTGGTGGCGTGGATATTACCCCCATCATCTGGGTCGGAATTTTTAGCCTGCTGCGAGAAATATTACTAGGTCAGCAAGGACTGCTGATAATGCTGATGCAATAACTTTTGTGTAGAGACGTTACATGTAACGTCTCTGCCGATCTATTTCTTCAACATCACCTGCTCGACAAAATTGGTGTAAACCTCTGCCTTGAGAAACTCTGGAGTATCTAGAATCCGTTGGTGAAAGCCGATAGTCGTCGGTACGCCTGTGAGGGCGAATTCCCGCAAGGCTCGTCGCATTCGCCTAATTGCAGTCGGACGGTCTGGTCCCCAGACGATCAGCTTACCAATCAGAGAATCGTAGTAAGGCGGGATGCGATAATCGGTGTAAACGTGAGAATCCATCCTTACTCCTGGTCCTCCAGGGGCGAGATAGCCACTGATCCGTCCTGGTGCGGGACGAAAATCTCGATCTGGATCTTCAGCATTAATCCGACATTCAATTGCGTGTCCCCGTAATTTTACCTGCTCTTGGGTGAATTGCAGGCTTTCCCCTTGGGCAATGCGGATTTGTTCGGCAATTAAATCAAGTCCTGTAATCATTTCCGTGACGGGATGCTCGACTTGAATCCGCGTATTCATTTCCATGAAGTAAAATTCTCCAGTTTGCGCTAGGAGAAACTCTACCGTCCCCGCACCGATGTAATTAATCGACTTTGCAGCCATTACCGCGGCTGTTCCCATTTTCTCCCGTAATTCGGGGGTTAAGGCAGGGCTGGGAGCTTCTTCTAATAGCTTTTGGTGGCGGCGCTGGATCGAACAGTCCCGTTCGCCCAAGTGGACGATATTGCCGTAGCTATCTGCTAAGATTTGAAACTCAATATGGCGCGGGCGATCGACAAATTTCTCGATATACAGACCAGGGTTGCCAAAGGCGGCTTCTGCTTCTCCTTGAGCCGCTAAAAATAATCGCCCTAAATCTTCATCGCTGCGAACCAGACGCATTCCCCTGCCACCACCGCCAGCAGTGGCTTTAATCATGACTGGGTAACCAATTTGACGCGCGATCGCTCGTGCTTCTTTTTCGTCTCTGACTAACCCATCACTCCCAGGGATGGTGGGGACTCCTGCTGCGATCATAGTTTCCTTCGCTGTGGATTTATCGCCCATAGCTCGAATTGCTTCTGGGGTTGGTCCAATAAAGGCAAGCTGGTGGTCGGCACAAATTTCCGCAAATTTCGCATTTTCCGCTAAAAAGCCATAACCAGGATGGATGGCAGTCGCGTTGCGAGTCAGAGCTGCGGCAATAATACTAGGGACGTTGAGATAACTTTTGCTACTGGGAGCTTCGCCAATACACACCGCTTCATCAGCTAATTGGACGTGGAGCGCGTCGCGGTCTACGGTTGAGTGTACCGCGATCGTCGCAATTCCCATTTCTTCACAAGTACGGAGAATTCTCAGGGCGATTTCCCCTCGGTTAGCAATCAGAATTTTGTCAAAGCGCATCTTCCAGCAAAGGATGTCATAACGAAGTTGGAGGAGCGGGTTTTTTAAAGACACCTGTACAAACACAAATAATTCTTCGGTTAAACCCGCCCGTACAGAAGTTGTAGGGGCGGGTTTTTCGAAGACACCTGTACAAACACAAATAATTCTTCGGTTAAACCCGCCCGTACGCAAGTCAGAAGCGACCTAGCATTGGCGTAGGAGTTTGCAGAATTCGGAATTCGGAATCATTGTCTCACAAGCGATCGCCTCTTTTTTGTTCAACTTTGCTGGTCAAGCTCCACAAGTATGCTAAATTATATATCTGCTAAGCGGATGTGGCGGAATTGGTATACGCGCACGTTTGAGGGGCGTGTGGCTTTGCCTTGCGAGTTCGAGTCTCGCCATCCGCATTTTTCCGTTATCAGTGACAAACGACCAGTTATCAGCACAAGTTAGGGTCAGGAGAAGATAAGTTATGCATTCTTCTCACTCACCACGCACCACGCATCACTCTCCACTGATAACTGAGAACTGTTCTGACTCCTGCTATATTAATAAGAAAATCATGAATTTTTGTAAAGAAATTGACTGCGACTTATAACTTTACAGATAAGCAGGCACTACCCAAGTCTTGGCATCGTCTCTCACCCATCTGGGAAGGCGATGAGAACACTATACAACCAGGCTTGCCTCACAATCGTCTCGCACCAGCTTGGCAGTTACTTTTGTTAGGTGATGGTTCTCCTACACGCCATTTACAATTGCTAACTGGGGAACCCACAGAAGTTGATGTGATTGATATGTCGGTAGTTGGCATGGATTTAGATGATGCACCAAGTATCATTGAAGCCGTACCAGGACCGAGATTGAGGCGACAAGTGTGGCTGCGGAAACAATCAGGACAGCGTTTGGCATATGCTGCATCTTGGTGGGAAGCCAGCCACGTAGATGAATATTTACAAAACCGTTCTTTGCCAATTTGGGCTAGTTTAGCGCGTTTGCGGACTGAGTTATATCGGGATGTCCAAGGAGTTTATTACGGTCACTCAGAGGCGTTAGAAGCAGGATTTCAACACCAGGGACCATTTTGGGGTCGTCACTACTTGTTCTGGCATCATGGAAAGCCGTTGACGCTGATTTATGAGGTGTTTTCGCCTTATTTAACCAAATATCTGGGTTTAACTCAGGTGGATTGAGGTAGTTGCAAACAAGTTGCAAATCGGGTGCGTACGCAAAATACTAGCTACGTATACCTAATGCATACTTTTGTCATATTCAATCTTGCCGTAATCTAATTTTACAATCCGGTCTGGCAAATCGAAATAGCGATCGTCGTGGCTGACGACTACAATTGCCTTGCCTCGGCTTCTCAGTTCTGGTAAAAGTTGGGTATAGAAAATCTTTTTGAATGCTGGATCTTGGTCGGAAGCCCATTCGTCAAACACGTAAATCGCTCGATCTTCCAAGTATGCTGTGAGGAGTGCTAGGCG
>NZ_JBOFLP010000349.1:0-5083 GCF_051657925.1 Chroococcidiopsis sp. | reverse complement strand
CAGTGACGCGCATAACTACTGCACCCGAAAAATAATAAACTCTGCATTGTCTACAATATACTGAATAAGTAGACGTTGCAAAGTTTAAAAGTGATAACTTATGCCCGAATCAGTTGTACCAGTGTTACCGGAAATCCGGTAACACTCTCTTGGAAAATAATGGGGGAAGCGGAGCTACACCCCATTTTTTCCGCTATTTTTAAAAGGGAATGCCGTCGTCAGCGATTTGCGTCGTAGGGATGGACGGATTCTCTGCCGCGATAGCGCTAGCGCGCTCGCAGAGCTTCGGATTGCTCTTTCTGTTGTACCCACGCAATTCCAAAATAGGAACTTTTATTTTAAAATCCGAATCAAAGGTGGGGTAATACTTTTCGCCTGGTTTTTTCCAATTAAATCTGACTTTTCCAACCTCTTTCCACACAGCATATAGCTGCACTGGCGGGAACATTCGATTATATTCCACCTCCGAGGAGGGCGGGAAAGTCATTTCTTTAATTAATTCACGGGCAGCATAAGCATCCTCCGCCGCTCTATGTCCAGCATTTGGTAATTTTTGCCACTTGTAGTTACCGTAATAGCTATTCCAATCGCCAACGTATTGTGCGTACCATTCCATCGCGCACTGAGGCATGAATTTTATTTCTTCTAGCCCGTAATATTTATAGCAGTTACGCAAAATACCGCAGTCAAAAGCCGCATTGTAAATAATACAAGTGCGATCGCTTAATACTTTTGAGAGAAGTGGATAGATTTCGGGAAAAGTGGGCGCATCCTCTAACATTTGGGCGGTAATGCCGTGTACTCGCTCTGCTCCTGTTTCGGATGGTACAGGGGGCTTTACTAAAGTATTAAGTAGGGGCGAACCGTGACGAGAAAGGACGGCTATTTCTACGGGGTATGCGTTATGCAGCCCTGTTGTTTCAGTGTCCAAATAAACAATGTCCGCGCTGTCATATATCTTTTTTGCCCACTCAAACGCTTCCCACTTATCCAGGGCGTGTTGCTCGTTACAAGTCCAAACCAATTGTTTTATCATCTTAGTAGCAGGCTAATAAATAAAGTAAAGGATGGTTTGTGCGCCGGGGAATTGCGTACTTGAAGCCAAGGATAGGAGACTATTACAGCAACATCTAGCTTTTGCGGAAGGACGTAACCGTTCCTCAGAAACGTCCTTAGCCTGCCTTGTTAAAACACCTCTGTTTTCTGCCAAGTTGAAAAGCTCTGTGGCAGGAGACCTGCCCCACAGACTTTCCGCAACTCCTCTACCCGTGCTACCCAGGCGATCGCCTTCTTTCCATTTGTCGCCTCTAATTCTTCAAACTCCTCCTCCAATACATCAGTCGGCACATCGGGTAATTGAGTCACCGCCCAAGCGATCGCATCGGCAGGAGATTTCCAACTGCGCCATACTGAAAGCATCCCTTGAAGTCGGTTCAATATAGCTGCAAAGTCTGCTTCCGGCTGCCACTCCGCCACAAGCGGCTTTTTCGTTGCCCCGTCATACACCCTAGCAAATACTACCGTTTCTTCCCCTGGTGCTACAGCAATAGTTAGTGGTTTATCTAAAGAGTTCAATGTATTTAAAGCAAGCAATAAGCCTTTGCAAAACACAGTACCGAAACCAGTGCGAAGTACATAAGTGCGATCGCTCTCAATCGTAATATCTAGCTTGATAAGCTCTTGCTTTTTATACTCCCGGTGTACTATTTCTAACTTTCTAATTGTGCCAGTTAGAGCCTTTTGAGGTATATAGTTTTTCTTAGAATCTTCACTCAAAAAATACCACAATCCTTGCTCTGGTTCGTTGCCTACAAATATATATTGTGGGCTGGGCGGTTCGCTAAATCCTAAAGTAATTTTGCTTTTAGGGTTTAGGTTTTCGAGAGCGATCGCTATCCGTTCTAAAATTTGTTCAGTAGGCATGTTTGTTATTAGTAATAGAAATATTAATAGCCGATATAATAATAATTATATCGGCTATGTATGTGTTATTTAATGTTAAAATGGTGAATCAACAAGGACGCGATCGCACGCATACATATCGCTATTTCTAGCAATATCTTTAATGCGGCATTTACCATTTATTAAATGAGCGCACTGTCCGCAAAGTAATGGTAGATCGACTAATTCTGTACTCAATTGTTCGGGCGTAACAGTAATATTTATTCCTATTTCTGCCCTGCCCTGGCGCATTCCCTCGCAGTAGCCCTGGAGATAGATAATTTCAGCCATTGCTGGGAGGCGACCAGCGAATCCATCGCTAATGCCCTCTAAATAAATTTCTTCGATAGCTTCATAGGAAGCAGCCCGTTGTTCTTGGTCAAAGTCGATGCTAATATTCATTCTTGTTACTCGCTTGTTGGGTGACGCGGGCGATCGCTTGGTTTTCCAGACATTAGCGATCGCCTTTTTGATTGGTTGAGCTTTTACTGCTCATGACTCTATTATACAACTCTCGATTGTAATGTCAAGCTTTAAGTTATAAAAATCTACTTCTAGGTTGTAGAAGGTTGTGATAAGCTTAAGTAGTAGAATTTAAAGTTGTATTGTTATGATTCAAACTTTGATTAAATGGCGACTTAATGAGGTTATGGCTCGTTACGGCATTAAAGCTAGTGACTTAGCAGAAGCTATGAGCATCAGTAAAAATAGCGTTTCTAATTTGCGAGGTTATGAAATGCCTAGGCTCACAGAAGGGACACTAAATACATTGTTAATGTGCTTGAATCAACTAAAAAATGAGCCAGGGTTAATAACTCCTAACGATTTAATTGATTTCTCTGTAGATTCAAATAAATCTGAAAGTCATTAAAAAGCGATCGCCTCTCTTTGCACAGAATCCGCGATCGCTTTTGCCACAACCCTACTTATTCACCGTATAGGTCACAGCAATGTGTGACATCTCCTACACTTACCTGTACTCAGGAAGTGTAGGAGATGTCACTCCCAGAGCTTCTGCCGTTGCCTCCCCCCACAATCCCATCAGCAGCCAAATTCACCGATGCTTGAAACTTTTTCACAGCATCTGTGGTTTTTTGTCCAAATTCGCCATCAACAACAAGCGAAAATCCGCGCTGTGAAGCACTCCAATCTCAGCGAAGCGGATTGGAGCAGTTCATATTCAAGTTTGAGGTACTGGCTTTTCAAACATGGACTTTTCTGCCTGCCGGCGGCGAGTCAATCCAGCCATAACTTTCCCCCCAGCCTTATTCCACCGCAAAAACTGATTTGCCGCTCCTTTATAGTCTTTGGCGTTAAGCAACTTGAGTAACGTACTGCTTCTCAATGCTTCGATACCGCAGTTGTAGGTAAAGCTAACAAGTGAATCAAATTGATTTTGATTTAACGGCACTTTTACTAAGGATGCGATCGCACTTTCAAACTCCGCCAAATCCTGACGCAAAAATTCCTCTGCTTGAATTTTAGTAATCTTCATCCCTGGTTTTACGCCTTTTGTGTGACCGTAACCAATCGTAAGTACATTGGCGGGGCATTTATACGCTTCTAATCGACAGCCTTCAAAGTCACAAATTAATTTTAATCCGACCGGACTAATTTTTAGGATGGGGACACCCGACGACAACATTTCCAGCAATTTTTTCGCAGTCGTTGCCCCTAAATAATCTGGTTCGCCCAAGGAGTGCGCTTTTTTAAAAGCATTGAACTTTAAAATAGTCTCTACGCCACAAATGCCATCTACCTTTGCACCGATCGCGCTCTGTACTGCTTTAATTATTTCCGGCGATGCTTCGCTTAATTTAATGGGCGCTTGTATCTTATCTAGTACGCTACTCACGAGTAAATCACCTCTAATGGAACTGATTTAATCCGCATATCAGCAAATTCTTTCATTTTGGCGCGTATAATATCCCAATGTTCCTGCATTGTCAGTACAATCATTTAGACAACTTTCTCCCTCTGTTTGATGGAAGTGTTAGTGCGTCTTCAGGGTTCCAACCTTGGTTGAGCCGTTGGTAAACTAAATATCTATCTATGTTATATTTCTCTGCAAAATATGCTACGGATTTGGTTTCTTCCCCTACTGTAATATATCTAGTGTTTCTCCTTTTTCTACAGTTTTCACTGCTAGTAACTAAGGTGCAATTTTCTGGACAATAACTACCGTCGTTATTAATACGATCAATTTCAAGTCCGGGCTTCCAATTTGCATTATTTAGCCAAATTATAAAAGATTCTATAGATTCTCTCCACTCATCACAAACTGTTATAGGCACTTCCCTTCCTCCATAGTTTTTATATCCATTTGTCTTTGGTTCATAGCACCTTTTTATCATTCCTCTCCAAGTTTCATAAGCTGGATGAGTTTGATAACCATGTTTTAAACCTGCTAAACCTTTTCTACTATTAGTGCAGGAATCGCAACAAATTTTACCTTTTTTTGACGACAAAGAATCTTGAGGAATTACCTGAGTATTTCCACAACTACAGATACATTCCCAAAGATGACCTCTACTATCTTTCCCTGCTAAAGCTTTTATAAACAACTGACCTTTTTCTGTTCCTACTAAGTTTTTAGGTTCTGCCATTTTAAATTTGCATATTATAATTAAATATTAATTTATAGTAATATTTAATTAGAGGAACTACAAGGTTATCGTCCTATTTAATAGGCAAACTTAAATAATTTGTCCCCAGGAATAATCGTTGTATCAAAATACTTACGTCCTGAATCTCTCATCAATTGCATAAATTTGGCGTGACTTGTAGGACTGGGAGTTACTAAGCAGCCTGCCGACCACTTTCCAATTTCAAGAGGGTTATTAGATGTTGTATGTTGATTAATACCAAAGGAACTTCCCGTATCTAGTTTGTCTCCCGTCCGCATCCCATCTTTGTTTAAGTCGCGGTGGACGGTAATATTTCCGACTTGAACCAAAGCATCTTGAGTATGATGCCTACCAATTGCCCAGGCATCAACGTAATTGCCAAAGGCAATTCTAGCCGCTCCCTTAGGGTTCATGGGGTTTTGAGTATAGTAGCGCCCTGGCTCTGTTGTTGCTGCCCAACATCCTACTATTTCCCCAGTATTGGAAACGACAAGCCGCAAATCATTAAAGTAGTT
>NZ_JBOFLP010000348.1:0-20988 GCF_051657925.1 Chroococcidiopsis sp. | reverse complement strand
GCAGGTGGGTTTTGTCCCAATTCTTTCGCCAGTTCCCTTGCTAAGTCTGTCATATAGACTTGGGTGGCAATTTCTTCATATTTTGCCTTTTCTGTCGGCATTAAATCCCAGCGTACCATTTGAGAAGAAATCCACTTGGCAAAGCTTTTCCACGGATAGGGATCGAAGCCAATCCGATCTGGTACGTCTAGAGTTTGCCCTAAACCATTGTCAAATTTACCCGTCAGCACTGCTGTCAGAACTGGTTCCGGCTGATTGAGATACTTGCGTTCGGACATTGCCTTGGCGACTTCCTGACGGTTTTCGGCAGCGTTGGCATGTCCGGCGCTATCGATAATAGCTTTGTTGACAGCACGAAAGGTATTCGGGTGGCGATCGATCCAACTTTGGCTAGCGGCAAAAGCACAACACGGGTGTCCTTGCCAAAGATCTTTGGTGAGTAGGTGAATAAAACCAATTTTCTCAAAGATTGCCCGTTGCCCAAAATTATCAGGCATGAGGAAAGCATCAATTTGTCCTGCTGCCATCTTTGCGACTGAATCCGGCGGTGGAACGATTTCAATTTTTACGTCTTTGTCTGGGTTCAATCCTCCCGATGCGAGGTAGTAACGCAGTAATAAATTATGCATCGAGTAGGGAAAGGGCAACCCGATAGTCATACCTTTAAAATCTGCCGCAGTTTTGACTTTATCTTGATGTTTGCTGGCAACTGCGATCGATTGTCCGTTAATATTTTCAATACTGGCAAGTCGAATCGGGAAGGCAGAAGAACCTAAACCCAAAGTCATCGCGATCGGCATTGGAGACAGCATATGGTATGCATCGAGTTCGCCGGCGATCGCAGATTCTCGTACTGCTGCCCAGTTTGGCATTTTCTTCAGCGTTACGTTTAACCCATGCTTTTGAAAAAATCCCAGTGGTTCGGCGGCGACGATGGGAATCGAACAGGCGATGGGAATAAAACCAATTGTTAAATCGGTTTTTTCTAACTTACTCGGATCTGCGGCATTCGTAGAAGTTGCGGTTGGTGCTGGCGAGTTATTGTTACCGACGCAACTTGCAGCCGTTACAACTGCGGCGGCGGCTGCAACTTTAATTAAAAAATCGCGGCGGCGAAACTTGCTTAGACGAAGTGCATCATGAAAAAACTCAGTTGAGCGATCGCCAAAGGCAGCGGCAAACGCTGCTTCTAATCCTCCGGCAAGCTGGATCAAATCGTAGCAGATCTGGCGTTGTCCTGGTTCGGCGCGATCGAGCATCTGGAGTACCAGAGTCTTTCTGATTTCGGCTTGAGTTAATGCTCGGGCAAATTCTAGAGTTTCTTCTGAGTAGCGTCCCATTTTACATAGGTCATTTACCAAATCTGCTGGATCTTGGGGCATTCCTTCCAGAAAATTTTGATGATCTGCGGCAACGTGCGAACCACCACAGGGGCAATTCACATCTAAATTACTAAAAGACCCTAGTAGAGCCGTCATATTTTTTGGTAGTTGGTAGTTGGTAGTTGGGTGGTGAGTGGTGCGTGTTGTAACTGCGACTTACAACTTACCCATGTCATACAACATTTTTTTCAACTGTTTTAATGCTGGGGTGACGATCGCGACGAAGTACGATTCGCGTAGTTTTCTTTCGGCTATACCACCGTGTAAGTATCCTCTTGCGCCTACGTGTAGCATGGCGGCGTTTGCTGCCCGTAACGAGAGTTCTGAGGCATCAATTCGGGCTTGAATGACTTGTTTTAGTAAGGGGCGATCGCATCCCTGCTGGCTCATTTGGGTGGCGATCGCGTAGGTTTTCTCGCGGGTCGTTGCTAGACTAGCAGCTAGGTCTTCTACTTGGTCGTCTAGAAAGCAGTTGACGTGTCCGTATCGTTGATTTGCCCGTTCCATAATTTGGATACAGCTAGCTACTAGACCTAAGCCCATGCCAACTTGCGTCAAAATAAACCCAGGACGGATACGATTCACATATTCTTCGCAGGGGGCAGCAAGAATTAATTCATCGGGTACGAAGACATCGCGGAAGATACAGCTGTAAGTATTGCTACCTTCTAAAGCGATGAAATGGGCATTACAACGCAGAGTTAATCCTGTGAGTTCGTCGGAAACGATCGCCATTAGGTAGTCATCGCTATCTGCTAGTCTTGCGGCAATGCCAAAGTGATGTCCTGCACCTAAGTTGGAAACCCAAGGTAACATACCGTTGAGTACGTAGCCTCCAGGGCGGCGTTCGGCAACCAAAGCGATTTTCTCAATTCCAGCAAAGTGTTTCATTGGGTTGGATAAACCCGTGCCACCTAAAACTTTGCCTGTAGCGACTAAGGGTAGAAGGTGCTGTTTGAGGTAAGCATTGTCACTATTCTGCATGTACCAGGTGCAGGCTATCTGACACCAAGTCATAAACCCAGTACACAAACATTCTTGGGAAATAGCTTCAATCGCTTGGACTGCTGCTTTTAAGCCGTTGCCAGCACCGCCATATTCCACCGCAACCGCCTGCCGATAACCGCCTAATTCCCCTACCAGGTGCATGAACTGGCGGGGATATTGTCCTTTGAGATCGATATCTGCAACTTGCGGTGCTAATTGAGTCGCGATCGCTTTTTGCAATTCTGCCAGCATGGTTTCGGGTGCTTGCGTCCTTGCTAGTGCGCGATCGGATAGATTTGAAACTGCTTGCATACTAGATACTAGAATTCCTGAGCGACAACACAAACTCATGTATATTTAAATTTCTTAACATTATGACTTGCTTAGACTGGCAAGTCTGTCTTCTCAGTATCAATTTGCGCTCAATTCAGAGTAGAGACGCAATAACTTACGTATGCATCTCTACACAAATACCTGCTGCCTCTCTGAGTGTCCTCTGTCTTCTACTGCTCACTTAAGAGAAACATCTACATTTACAGGCAAGCGAAATGTGTTGGCAACTGGCGACCAGAAATTTGCATGAGCCACTAGATCTTCTAGTTCCTCTTTGCTAGCATCTCCTTCTAAATCCACTTTGACGCGGACATCGGTGAATCCCAACCGCTTCTCTGCTAAGTCACCAATTCCCCAGACACCCGTGATATTGATGTCACCTTCTAGTTCCAGTTCTAGCTTTGTGAGAGTAATTCCCCGCATGACTGCGTTAGCATGAATGCCCACCGATAAGCACGAACCCAGACAGGCTAGCATTGCTTCTGATGGATTGGGTGCTGTGTCTTGTCCTAGTAGGGTGGGAGGTTCATCAATAACGTGTTCTGGTAAGTCCCGAACGTAGGTTAAATTGCGAAATTGACCTTCACAAACCGTCTTCACCTTCAAGGACTTGACAACATTAGGATTTGCCTTAGCAGTCGCCGCTAATTTCTCTAGCCCTTCTTTACTCACCGGACGCAACGGCGCTTTTATCTCTGCTTTGACAATAGATTCAGTCATAGCCCTGACTCAATTAGAATGTTCTATCTAATTCAATCAGATCTTGTTTGGTAATGCAGTACACTAAGTTACCAAATCAGGGGCGAGGGGAAGAAGAGAGACAAGGGAGATGGGGAAGACAGCTTTTTCTTTGTCCTCCCACTCATTCCCTCACTCCTCGCTCCTCGCTCCTCACTCCTCACTCCCCTGCAATTACTGTAAAATCTTATAGTCAAAATGACCCGAAACTATTGTGACTTACTGCCTGGGCATCATTACCAAACACGGTTTAGTTATGGCGGCAGACTCGCGCACGAATGCCGGGGTAGACTACGTATCTACATATCAAAAGCTATTTGATTTTTCCCAGCCAGGAGAACGGGTCATTCTGCTCTGTACGGCGGGAAATCTTTCGGTGACGCAGGGCGCGATCGCGCAGATGCACAGAGATATTAGAATTCCAGAAGAGGCTAACCTACACACCTTGCCAACACTCTACGATGTCGCCCGCTACATCGGCGCTAAGATTCGGCAGATTCAAGAGCAAGACCGTGTATGGCTGAAACAAGATGGCATTGATGTCCAATGCACTCTGATTTTGGGAGGGCAAATTCAGGGACAACCGCCAGAACTATACATGATCTACAGTCAGGGAAACTGCATTCATGCGACTTGCGAAACTCCTTTTCTGCAAGTTGGCGAGACTAAGTACGGGAAGCCCATTCTAGACCGCATCCTTAATTTTAATACAACATTGGAAGCAGCAGCGAAATGCGCGTTACTATCGATTGACTCTACGATGAAGTCTAATATTTCGGTGGGACCGCCAATTAATTTAGTGGTGTATGAAAAAGATACTTTCAAAGTCCAGCACGATCTGCGGTTGCGGTTGGGTGCGCCGTATTTAACCAAAATTCGCAAGCAGTGGGAGGCTTCGTTGCGGGAAGCTTTTGAACGAATGCCTGATATTGACTGGGAACGCGACACGGGTGGGGAAGTGGCAGATTTTCCCGATACTTAAAATCGGTGTTACGTTTACGGAATCAGGGGATACTATACTGTTGTTAAATTCTAGAGAATGAGTTAGCGATCGCAATTTATATCCACGTCACCAATTTTTGATACTTTCACAAACTATTCACCAAAAATTTCTACTTCCTTCACAAACTATTCACCTTTTTGGTTTAACTTCAAAATTAATCAACAACAGAGGAGATTTACGCCATGACTGCCTACATTCCTTTTGAAAATGCCCTTCAATTCCTTGCTGCTGCTTATCTAGCTTCTGTTTTCGGAATTATGGCTATTTCTCAATTCTGCTTGGCAGCGATCGAAACTTCTGAAGAATCAGTTAAGTAATTCAATAAATAGTATGTCTTGATACAGTATTTTTTAAAGCAACGTGCATACTGCTATCGAGAAACATGTGGCTCTACAATTGCTGGAAAGCTAGCGTAGTTGCGCCGCACCCAATCCATACCCACCTCGTTATTGAGTTTAATGTGTTGAGGTGTGTTGACATAGATTTTACTTAAGATCTCTGCATCTTGCTCGATTACGACTTCAACTAGTCGCAGCAGGTTTTGTTTAATGAGATGAGCAATCGGGTGATGTGCTTTCACGAATATCAGAACGTAGACGCGAGAGTGAGTTTCTGATTCGGGAAGGTAAAAATGACACTCTTTTAAACTTAACAACGGACTCTCGCCGTGTACCATGCCCATGAATGGAAAGAAGTTTTCTAAATGAGCTTCGAGTACTTGAGGCATTGCCAAAAGTCCAGGGTTTTTGAGAAAATCTTGCAGATTTGGTTTTTTTCGCAGTTGTGCGATGTATGCATGGGAATGCAATCCATCGTCAATAAACTGCTTTAGTTGCACTTCCTCAATTTCAAATAGCGATCGATGAGTACCGTTTTGGTGGTTGTAGTCGTGCATATTTAGCAGTAGACTGAGAAAATCAGTTTTAATACTGCGATCGCCCGTGTAACCGACAAACTCATACTCTGCTGCAATTTTGTTTAAAATTGTCGGAATTGGAATTTTAGGTGCAAATCCCCCGTAAGACCAAATAAAATCGCCATGAATGATTAGCTCTAATGGCTGTAATAGGGATTTTGTTGGTTTGAGTGTACCTGGTAAAATAGTGCAACCATTGCGATCGAATTCTAAGGCATGAAACGGACAAGCGATCGCGCTACTACCATCAGGCTTTTTCACGCACCATCCTGCTGATAGCATTGCACCCATGTGCGGACATGCATTTGGCAAGCAACTAATTTTACCCGTACTATCCTGCCAAAGCACGTAGTCTTTACCGTAAAGTGACACCTTCATCGGCTGGTTAGGCTTGAGCATAGAACGGTGTGCTAACAGCCAAGGTGCGCCTTGTAGCATGATGCAAACTACCTTGAAAATAACTGACTAATTAATTAGTTAGTTTAAAAGGATGAGGAGGCGATCGTCAAGAAATTCAGCTATCTCGACGCAGCTTGACAATTGGGAAATCGGCATAAGCAGTACGAATATCTTCTGAATTGCCAGGATTATAGGAATCTTGCCACGAAAGCAAAAAACGAGATCCAATGTTTCTCAAATTTGGTGGAATAGAGACTGTGGGGATCTCCCAATACCATCCTTCTTCATCCAACATTCCTAATCCAACGAGACGCTCAAGCATGACTCTCGTATAGCCACCATCTAAATGAAAATCAACCCTGACAGGTTCAAATCGCCAACGCAGGCTCATAGGATAAGTTAGGTTCAGCAGATATCTTATGATATTAGTAAACAAAAATATTCAGTATGAACATCACTTTAAAAGCAGAGCAAGAAAAGATAGTCCAGGTTTTACTAGCAACAGGCGAGTTTAATAACCCTGATGAAGTCATTCAAGCAGCACTGCGCCTACTAGAAGAAAATTATCGTGAATATCAACAGTGGCTTGAAGAAGTTCGCGTTAAGATTGACGAGGCGACTGAAGCATCAAAACATACACCACCTATTGATGGTGAAACTTATGTTGCCGAGTTGCTAAAACGTTTTCAGCAAGCGCGTGAAGCTCAGAAATGACTCGCTATGTTATCAACATTGTCGCCAGTCGAGATCTGATGAAAATTTCAGACTATTTTTACTCGCGTAACATTGAGGCAGGAGAGCGTTTTTTACAAAAATTTACTCGAAAATGCGAACAATTAGTTGCTTTTCCTAATTTATTTCAAAATCCAGAAGATGAGTAAGTAGAAAATGCGGCGATCGCACGTTAATAAAAAACAATTTCGAGATGCGGAAGCGACACAAAAACAAATTCTTGATGCCGCAGAATTGGAGTTTGCTAAACATGGACTTAAAGGCGCTCGAATGAGCGATATTGCCGATCGCGCTCAAATTACAACTGCGACAATTCACTACTATTTTGAGAATAAAGAAGGTTTATATAAATCAGTTTTGCAACGTCCAGTTGATGAAGTGCAGGCAATGGTAAGTCAATTACAGCTTGACGATTTATCACCAGAAGAAGCGCTCAAACAAATTATTCGAGTTGCGATCGCCTACGAAGCCAAAAACCCCCACCGCCAGATGCTTTGGTTTCAAGAAGCTAGCCAAAATCAAGGTTTTTATTTTAAACAAAGTAACGTAGAAAGTTTACACGAACACTTACTTAAAGTTCTAAATCGTGGCATGGAAGCAGGTTGTTTTCGTCCCCTCGATCCATTTTTAACATTAACTCATATTTTAAGCATTTGTATTTTTTACTTTACCGTACATGAGAATTGGAAGCACTTAAATAATGGAAGCGATCGCCTCAGTCGAGAAATGGTAGAAAAACATACTGAAGCAGCAATTAAATTTATTTTGGCAGCAGTGAAAAAATACTCTTAAAATTTAATTTTTTTGAATTGGATCGTCTTGAGGTGGGTGTCTTCCAATCTGTTTATTTGCAGCTCGAATACCAATTACCCTCTCTCTATTCAAGGCTAACGCTGTAACTGTTATTCGTCCAACCTGTGTCACTCCAACAATCAATAATCCATCCGCAGACCGGATAAAATGTTCGCTCCAATTATCTTGTCGAAGATTAAATAGTGGTATTTCTTCTGATGTCTCTGGTAATGCTATTGTAACGCGGTGTGTTTTTCGACGATTGCAATGGAAGCAAGCCAATGCCAAATTTTCTAAACTATCGTTACCACCCAGCGACAAGGGAATTATATGGTCTACTGTAAACGGCACGTACTGCCATTGCTCTGAAGTATGGCAATATTCACAGAGGTATTTTGCTCGTTGTCGTAGCTGAATTTGAATTGATTCAGCAAAACTTACGTCCAGCCAACTTTATTCACTCTGCTGACTTAAATACATATTGCGAACTACTCGGTTTAAGAACCTTAAATAATCATCAATTTCTTCATAGAAATCTAACTCCTGTTCTTCCTCCAAACTTAAGTTTGTTTCCTGATGTTTTACCAGCAGTTTTTCAATTCTTGTTTGAACGGTTGCCGATGCCCGAAAAATCGGTACTCCCTCTTCTAAATCGATTCGCACAGCTCCTTCTACTGGTAAACTTGTAGGAAAATCTTTTAGCTTAGGCAATAACCAACTATTCATCCTTTTCGATCCTGTCAAATAGTTTTTGACGCGATGCGAGTTTTCTTGCGATCGCTAGCCTACTATTCATCTAGCTGCATAGTTCATCCTTCTTGATCCTGCAACACTGTTTTTGACACGATGCGAGTTTTCTTGCGATCGCTTTCGGAAAGTTCTTCTCCCGACTGCAAGCGCGTGGCGTTATCTTGCAACACAGTAGCGGCACTGCGATCGCCCATTTGCAAGGCAGTTTTAGCCGCAGTTTGTAACATTGTCGCCGCTCCAGCGCGATCGCCTTGTTGCAATTTCAGTTCGGCTAGCTGTGTTTGACGATACTTCGCCAATGCTAAAACATATTGCTGTACTTGCGGATTGTTGACAGGTTTATAATCCCGTACCACGTTAATTTCTACCGGAATATTGTCAGAAAGTAAATTAGTTTGGTCAACCGCCGGATCGTCATAACAGATTTGCACGCTAGCAATAGTGTGTCTGCCTTCCGGTAACTGACTGATATACATATTCGCTAACACCACCCGTTCGGAGTCCTTCATCAAGTCTCCCAAGCGTACGGTGTAACGTCCGTAGGTATCTTGTTGTATGGGTAATTCAATTGCATCTGGCGCAACTTGGGCAATCGGTTTGAGTTCTGCAAGTCGCACTTTAGGAATGAACGATAATAGCAGGTAAGCATTTGTCAATTCCACGGCTTGAATGCGATCGAATAACCGCCCAAACTCTTCTAGAATTTGCTCTGGGTGTTGAATGTAAGATAAACCGCCACCACCCGCATCGGCAATTTTTTCTAAAATATCTTGGTTCCAATAATCGCCAAAGCCTAAAGTGTTGAGGGTTAAATTGTAGCTAGCTGCCAGTTGTGCCAATTTCAGACAGCGATCGTTGTCGCCATGTTCGTTTTCTCCATCCGTAAGTAAAAACGCCTGGGAAATAGCTTCTTTTTTGCCTTTCCCTAGTTCTTCAATTCCCAATTTCAGCCCTTCATCGATCGCCGTGCCACCTTCAGCATATAAACGGTCGATTTGCCGTTTAATATAGTCAGGGTTGTTAACCGTTTGGTTGGGAACGAGTACCTTGGCACGGTGATCGAAAACGACAATTGAGAGGCGATCGTCTGGCTGGAGTCGATCGACTAGTGTTTGTGCCGCTTGTTTGACCGTTTCAATCGGTTGTCCCTTCATCGAACCACTTTGGTCGAGAATTAAGCAAAGATTAAGCGGGACTTGCCGCTGCGAATTATTTGCGATCGCCGAAATTGATACAGCCAATTGTCGCTGACTTGTAGCTTGATGTGCGTCCAAATTAACATCGTTCAGGGTAGGCTGCAAGCTAACCTTCATACCTTTCGTCCTATCTAACCAGATGTGATATCAACTGCTCCACAGCCCCATACTGTTGCTACGGAAAAGTTATGTTAAGTCCATCTCTATTGTCAATTACAGAATATCCTATGTGCTTCTATCTCGGATGCGATCGCAACCTCAAATCCATCCCTTAAATTTCCGGGTGAGGAATCCGTACCCCTTTTCAACTCATCCTCAAGCTAGGATTACACTATCAGATAATGTCATTATCGCATTATTGTAACCGTCTGGATTTGCTATGGTTTCACCGATTAAAGCCGTTCAAGCCCCCTACTATGGCGATAACTTCTACCGCACGCCACCGCCAGACTTACCCTCTCTACTACTCAAAGAGCGGATTGTCTATCTTGGTATGCCCCTCGTACCCGCCGTTACCGAGTTAATTATTGCCGAATTACTCTATTTGCAATCTGACGATCCAGACAAGCCGATCAAAATCTACATCAACTCTACAGGCACTTCCAGCTACAATGGCGAACCCATCGGCTTTGAAACTGAAGCCTTTGCCATTTACGACACGCTGAGATACATCAAACCTCCCGTACACACCATTTGTCTGGGATCGGCGATGGGAATGGCAGCAATGTTGCTTTCGGCTGGAACTCCAGGTTGTCGTGCTAGTCTGCCCAATGCCAACATTATTTTGCACCAACCCAAAAGCTACGCCCAAGGACAAGCTACGGATATTCAAATTCGGGCTAAGGAAGTGTTGGCAAATAAGGCAACGCTGTTAGATATTCTCGCTAAGACGACAGGACAGCCAATCGAAAAAATTACTAAAGACATGGATCGGTTATTTTACTTGACTCCTCAGCAAGCGAAAGAATACGGTCTGATCGATCGCGTGTTGGAAAAACAAGACTTAGCCAATCCTCCCCTACCAGCTGGAGTCATTTAGCTTGTCATTTGTCATCTGTCATTCGTCATTTGTGCAGTTTTAACCAATGACTAATGACCAATGACCACTAACTAGTAACCTAATTTTAAGAACGGAGTCGGAAAAATGCCTATCGGTGTACCAAAAGTTCCCTATCGGATGCCGGGGGAACAATACACTCAGTGGATTGATATTTACAATCGCCTCTACAGAGAACGAATCATTTTCTTAGGGCGAGATGTTGATGATGAAATTGCTAACCAAATTATCGCGGTTATGCTTTATTTGGATTCAGAAGATCCAGGCAAAGATATTTCCTTATACATCAATTCCCCTGGTGGAATGGTGACATCTGGGATGGCAATTTATGACACGATGCAACACATCAAATCTGATGTGATTACAATTTGTGTTGGTTTAGCAGCATCAATGGGTTCTTTCCTACTTGCCGCAGGTACGAAAGGCAAACGGCTTGCCTTACCTCACTCGCGAATTATGATTCACCAACCATCCGGTGGAACTCGCGGACAAGCATCAGATATTGAAATTGAAGCGCGAGAAATCTTGCGAATTCGCGGTCAATTAAACCAGATCTATGCTAATAATACGGGTCAACCTTTAGAAAAGATTGAAAAAGACATGGATCGTGACTTCTTCATGTCAGCAGAGGAAGCCAAAGCATACGGTCTAATCGATCATGTAGTTGAAGAACGCCCGTAGTAGTTAGCCATTAGCAATTAGCTAATTATTGATAGCTAATTGCTAATTGCCAGCGTCATCGTTACTATCACGATCGCAGCAGTTTTCTGGAAATCAAAATATTGCTTTAGACATACTAATTATTTCTTAGCTTGCATTAACTATCCTAATCAAGTTAAGGAATGTCCCCCACTTTGCGCCTTTGCGTCTACTCTACGAGAAGTCACTTCGCGTCTATGCGTGACATTATCCATATGACTAACACCGTCAAAGTCACAATTAAACTTTTCGCCGCCTATCAAGAGGCATACGGCAGATCGGAACTTGCATTAGAATTTCCTCAGAATACACCAGTTGCAGCAGTGCGCGATCGCCTGATCTCCGAACATCCACAACTCTCTCAGTGGCGGGATTTGACTCGCTTTGGTGTAAATTTACAATTCGTCGAACCCGATACTCTCCTTCAAGACGGCGATGAGGTGGTGCTGATTCCTCCCGTCAGCGGTGGCTAGTAAGAGAAGTCAAAAGTTAAAAGTTAAAAGTCAAAATTTATAGGGGTGGATTCACCAGAGATCTCTATACATATTTGAGTAACTCAATAAACATGCCCTTACAGGATTTGCCATTTTAAATTGATATATAGTGATTCTCATTATGATGCGATATATTTGTAGGGGCGCACAGCTGTGCGCCCCTACAGCTCTTGTATTTTATCCAATTGAAAACGGCTATATTTAAATTAAAATAATTTTATTTGTTGCCTGTCCGGTGTTATCCACATCATAAATAATTGGTACACCTGTAGCGAGTTCTAAACTCGGAATTAGTTCGGGACTGAGGCGTTCGAGTTCCATAATAATTGAGCGCAAAGAATTGCCGTGAGCTGCAACTAAAACATTATCTCCTTGTTTTAACTGGGTCAGAATGCGGCTGTGGAAAAAAGGAAGAGTGCGCTGCATTGTATCCTCTAAACTCTCACCACCAGGAGGGCGAATTGAAAAAGATCTTCGCCATGCCTGCACGACATCTGCACCATATTTTTCGGCTGTCTGCGCTTTATTTAATCCCTGTAAATCGCCATAAAAACGCTCGTCCAGTGCCATGCTGGGAATAATAGGAAGTTCGCAACTTGAATTACCTTCATACTTATCCCAACCGTGCCAGTGCGGATCGTCGGCTTCGTGTTTCAATACGGGATTTCTCCCAGCACAAATTTCTTCAAATTCTGTCAGGCAAATAATCGCGGTTTCAATTGCTCGAATTAATAGACTGGTAAAGCAAATATCAACTCGATAATCTCTTAGTTTATAAGCTGCCTTTGTTGCCTCCAATCGCCCTAATTTACTCAAAGGCACATCTACCCAACCCGTAAATTTGTTGGCAGCATTCCAGATACTTTGTCCGTGCCGGATAAGGATGAGTTTGGACATGTTCTTGTCTGTAAGTGGTAGAGTCAAAATAACTGTATATTCTCGCAGTAGAACCACAAAAGAAAACGCGATCGCGACTACCTATCCTTCCTACCATGTTTACTAGTATTATTAACTATGAAATCACCTGGGAAAAGCTACCAGATGATTTTGTTTTAGATAACGAACCTGTGGATAATATTAACCAGCCGTCTCTAGCTGCGGCTTTGACTGAAAGCTTAGAACTAGCTGGGAAAATTCCGCCTAATGCTTTAACTACCACTAATTATGATATCTGTGCCGCAGTAAATCAAAAGTTTGTCGTCAAAGCTCCAGATTGGGCATATATACCCGCAATACGAGTTCCTAGAGAAGAAGTTAAGCGCAGTTACACTCCTCAACTCCAAGGGAAAATTCCAGTCATTGTCATGGAATTCCTTTCGGATACCGAAGGCGGTGAATATTCAATTAAACCCACTCATCCACCTGGAAAATGGTTTTTTTATGAACAAGTGCTAAGAGTTACCCACTACATTATTTTTGAGCCAGATACAGGAGAAATAGAAGCTTATCAGTTAGATGATGGGCGATATCAAATCCGCACTGCTGATGAGAATAACCGTTACTGGATTGCTCAGATGGGTTTATTCTTGGGAGTATGGCAAGGAACGAGAGAAAATAGGACGGGTTATTGGTTGAGATGGTGGGATGAAAACGGGCAGTTGTTACTGTGGGGGGTTGAAAGAACTCAACAACTGACGGAAAAAGCAGAGAGATTAGCAGCTCAACTCAGGGCAGCCGGGATCGAGCCAGAAGTCTGAATGTAGGGGCGAGGAGCGAGGAGTGCGGGGTGAGGATAATACTATTATTGCTTTTGAGTGCGACAGAATAGATCCCCCCAACCCCCTTACTGCCATCAAAGAAGATCCCCCAACCCCCTTAAAAAGGGGGCTAGGAAAGCTACTCATGCCTTTACGCTGAGGTAGAGGTGACAAGAGAGTCATCTTGCCGCTGGTTCTGAGTTTGTCCTTGATTTGCTTCTGCGGTGTAGTCTTGAATTGCTTTGACAGTAAGAGATTGAGATCTAAGCGCCCGAATCGCCGCCGCTGTAGCCCGCGCTCCTGCAATTGTCGTGATGATGGGAATTTTATAAGTGAGCGCCGATCGCCGAATTAACTTAGCATCGGTTTGCGCCTCTTCACCAGAAGGCGTATTGATAATTAACTGAATGTTATGATTCTTAATCGCATCGAGGACGTGGGGTCTACCTTCATGTAACTTGAGAATTAACCCCACCTTTAGACCATGCTCTTGCAACACTCGACGAGTACCATCGGTGGCAATGACATCAAAACCCAATTCCATGAAGTCCCTGACTACTGGCACGACTAGAGGCTTATCGCGCTCGTTACAAGTCACGAATACCGTTCCTTCTAGAGGTAGGACTTCTCCAGCTCCCAATTCAGCTTTGGCATAAGCTAAGCCAAAATCGCGATCGATTCCCATAACTTCGCCTGTCGATCGCATTTCTGGACCGAGCAATGTATCTGTCCCAGGGAACTTCTTAAATGGTAATACTGCTTCCTTGACCGCAATGTGATTTAACTTCGGTTCCTCATTTAAGCCCAACTGTACTAAGTTTTGCCCTGCCATCACTAATGAAGCTAACTTGGCAAGCGGCACTCCGGTTGCTTTGGAGACAAATGGCACTGTCCGCGAAGCACGCGGATTTGCTTCTAAGATATAAACTTGCGGGTTATAGGTGTGCGCCCCCACTACTGCAAACTGAATATTCATCAAACCGACAACTTTCAGCGCTTTGGCTAGTTGCACCGTTTGAGTGCGAATTTTCTCTAATACCGGAGTTGGTAAGGAAATCGCAGGTAGAGTACAAGCCGAATCGCCAGAATGAATTCCTGCTTGCTCGATATGTTCCATTACCCCACCAATGACAACTTTACCTGTAGTATCGGCGATCGCATCCACATCAACTTCGATCGCATTTTCCAAAAACTTGTCAATTAAAATTGGGTGTTCCGGCTCTACCTGCACCGCAAAGGTCATGTAACGCTCTAGTTCGGTGTCAGAATAGACAATTTCCATAGCGCGACCACCCAAGACGTAACTCGGACGCACCACCACTGGATAACCGATCTTCTGAGCCACTACCAGGGCATCCTCATAGCTGCGAGCAATACCATTAGGCGGCTGAGCAATATTTAAGGCGTGCAGGATCTTTTCAAACTTTTCCCTATCTTCTGCCGTATCTATATCTTCAGGAGAAGTCCCCCAGATTTTTGTAGTTGCTCTGCTCTCTTCCCCTGCTCCCTGCACCGAAGCGCTCCCTGCTCCCTGCAAATACTCCTGCAAAGGCAATGCCAACTTCAGCGGCGTTTGTCCGCCGAATTGGACGATAATGCCGAGTGGTTTTTCGACTTCGATGATGTTGATTACATCTTCGAGCGTGAGGGGTTCAAAGTAAAGGCGATCGCTAGTATCGTAGTCGGTGGAGACGGTTTCGGGGTTAGAGTTAACCATGATCGTCTCGTAGCCAGCCCCTTTGAGGGCATAGGCGGCGTGACAGCAGCAGTAATCGAATTCAATTCCCTGTCCGATCCGGTTGGGTCCACCGCCCAAAATCATCACTTTGGGACGGTCTGAGGGGCGAACTTCGGTTTCGCCGTCGTAGCTGGAGTAGTGGTAGGGAGTTAAGGCTTCAAACTCAGCAGCACAGGTATCGACAGTTTTGTAAACGGGGACGATACCGAGGCTTTGGCGATATTGCCGTACTCGCTCTTCGCTGGTTTTGGTGGCAAAGGCAATTTGCTTGTCGCTAAATCCCTGTTGTTTAATGGCAAATAGCTGTTTGCCGTCCAGCGATTCTAAGGGAGTGCGTTTGAGCAGCTTTTCCGTTTCCAGCAATTGTTGGAAAGAATTTAAAAACCAGGGATCGATCCCTGTGAGTTCGTAAATTTCTTCATTGCCCATGCCCAAAAGCATCGCTTGGCGCACGGCAAAAATGCGTTCTGGGTTAGGGGTGCGCAAGTTGGCGCGAATTTGTTCGAGGGAAGGCAGTTTTTCTTGCTTGTCACAACCCCAGCCGCTTCTACCTGTTTCTAAAGAACGCAAAGCTTTTTGGAAAGATTCGTTGAAGGTACGCCCAATTGCCATTGCTTCTCCGACAGATTTCATTTGCGTGGTGAGTGTCGGATCTGAGCCGGGAAACTTTTCAAAGGCGAAGCGGGGAATTTTGGTAACTACATAGTCTATGGTTGGTTCAAACGAAGCAGGAGTCTTTTTCGTGATGTCGTTGGCGATCTCGTCGAGCGTGTAACCGATCGCGAGTTTAGCAGCAATTTTGGCGATCGCAAATCCGGTGGCTTTGGATGCTAAAGCCGAAGAACGCGACACGCGGGGATTCATTTCGATCGCGACGACTTCGCCGTTAGTGGGGTTAATCGCAAATTGGATATTGGAACCGCCTGTCTCCACGCCGATTTCGCGGATGATCCGGACTGAGTAGTCGCGCAGCCGTTGGTACTCTTTGTCAGTCAGGGTTTGAGCGGGGGCGACGGTAATGCTGTCTCCGGTGTGGATGCCCATCGGATCGATGTTTTCGATGCTGCAAATAATGACGACGTTATCGGCACAATCGCGCATTACTTCCAATTCATATTCTTTCCAGCCAATTAAGGACTTATCGATCAGAATTTGCGAAACTGGGGAAGCGTCGAGTCCAGATGTGGCGAGTTCGAGAAATTCTTCTTGGTTATAAGCGATACCTCCACCCGTACCGCCTAAAGTAAAGGCAGGGCGAACGATGAGGGGGTACGTACCAATTTCTTGAGCAACACTTTTAGCTTCCTCTAAGTTGGAAGCAATACCACTGGGGCAAACAGCAACGCCTATTTTTGCCATCGCTTCGTTGAATTGCTGTCTGTCTTCAGCCTTTTCAATCGCGGCGAGGTTAGCGCCAATCAATTGTACGCCGTATTTTTCTAACGTGCCGTTTTTGGCGAGATTGACGGCGAGGTTGAGGGCGGTTTGTCCGCCCATTGTAGGTAAGAGTGCGTCGGGACGCTCTGAATCAATAACTTGGGTGACTAGTTCGGGGGTCAGCGGTTCGATGTAAGTGCGCTGTGCGGTTTCAGGATCGGTCATGATCGTGGCAGGATTGGAGTTAACCAAAATCACTTCGTATCCTTCTTCCCGCAGGGCTTTACACGCTTGCGTACCCGAGTAGTCAAATTCGCACGCTTGTCCGATAACAATCGGTCCTGCTCCCAATAGGAGGATTTTTTTGATGTCAGAGCGCCTTGGCATAGTCCTTTCCTTTGTCAGTTATCAGTTATCAGTTATCAGTGAAGAAAGGGAGCAGGGAGCAGGGAGCAGGGAGTGGGGTGTAGGAAAATTTTGAATGCGTGAATGCGTGAATTTTGAGTTGCTCCCTCAGCCCCCTCAGCTCTCTTCTAGTCCCTGGTCTTTTGCGACCATACACGGGTAGGCAGTCCCCAGACGTAGATAAAGCCTTCAGCGGCTTTGTGGTCGAATTGGTCTTCGGCTCCGTAGGTTGCTAGTTCGGTGTTGTAGAGGGAGTTGTCCGATTTACGTCCGACAATGGTGGAATTGCCTTTGAAGAGTTGGACGCGCACGGTACCGGAAACTCGTGCTTGAGTCTGTAGGATAAAAGCATCGAGGGCGGCTTTGAGGGGGCTGTACCACTGTCCGTTGTAAACGAGTTGGCTGTAGGTTTCTTCAATTCCCCGCTTGTAGCGAGTGACATCAGCAGTCAAGGTGAGGCTTTCGAGGTCGCGGTGGGCATGAATTAAAACTGTCATGGCAGGAGATTCGTAGATTTCCCGCGATTTGATTCCGACGAGGCGGTTTTCTACCATGTCAATGCGTCCTACGCCGTGGCTACCAGCGAGTTGATTGAGTCGATCGATCAGTGTAACTGGCGCTAGGGTTTCGCCATTTAAAGCGACTGGAACACCGCCTGCAAAGGTAATTTCAATATATTCTGGCTGGTTAGGAGTGTCGGCGATCGCCTTTGTCATTTGATAAATTTCTTCTGGCGGTTCTGCCCAAGGATCTTCCAAGATTCCAGCTTCGATCGCCAGTCCCAGCAAGTTTTTATCTAAGCTATAGGGAGAAGATTTTTTGACTGGAAAGGGAATGTCGAACTTTTCGCCATAGGCGATCGTTTCTTCCCGACTCATACCCCATTCTCTAGCAGGGGCAAGAATTTTTAAATTTGGATTGAGCGCGCCAATGGAGACATCAAACCGTACTTGGTCGTTACCCTTACCCGTACAACCGTGGGCGATCGCATCTGCACCGTACTTTTCAGCCACTTCTACTAAGACTTTGGCAATTAACGGACGTGCTAAAGCTGTGGCGAGGGGATAGCGATTTTCATACAAGGCATTTGCTTGAATCGCTGGGAAGGCATACTCTCTCACGAATACATCTTGTACGTTTGCCACTAACGATTCATCTGCGCCCGATTGCAGTGCTTTTTGGCGGATTGGTTCGAGTTCGTCGCCTTGTCCTAAATCGACTGCTAGGGTAATGACTTCTTGCACGCCCCATTCATGCTTAAGGTAAGGAATGCATACCGAAGTATCAACGCCCCCAGAATATGCTAGTACGGCACGCTTAGCCCGACCTGTGGAGTTATTGAGTTGGGAGCTGGTATTTGCTTCGAGATTAACTGGGGTTGTCATTTGTCGCTATGAGTGAGTAGTGAGTGGTGAGTGGTAAGAGAATTAATAATTAGCGAGGTGAAAGTTCGTTGCTGAATTCTTGCAATCTAGACAAAATTTCCCAGCGTTGAACTTGTAAGCGATCGCGATCGGCTTTGACTGCTTGTTTGGCTCGATCAATTTTTAATTGCTCGATTTGAAGATTTTTTGCTTCAATCTCTAAAGCATTTTCCTTATCCTGAATCGTATTGAGTTCATCTACAAGTAGAGCATTCATTGTATTAACGTTTACCTGGTAGGTGAAGCGATTCATAATTCACATCCTTTAAAAAATATCCTTTTAAAAGTCAAAAGGTAAAAGTTAAAAGTCAAACCTTGGGAGCTACTATTGGTTTTTGTTTCATTAACAGTGAAGATAAGCCAAATGAGTGAAGATTTTGTGAACCGAGTTTCACGCCGAAAAATTTTGTTCCAAAGAACTCATGAAAAGCCGCTCTTTCAATACCATTGTGGTACTGCTGTTGCATTCAAATCCAATTCGTTCGTAGAACCGTTGCTGATGCGTAGTCATTAAATAAACTCGTTCGACTCGACTCATGCGGGGATGACTCAAAACTGTTTGCACTAGTTTTCGCCCTAGTCCCCGCCCTTGATAATCGGGATGAATCGCCACATCCCAAATCGTAGCGCGGTAAATTCCATCAGAAGTCGCTCTGGCAAAACCAATAAGCCGTTCTTCATCCCAAACACTCACGACTGGTTCGCTATTGGCAATTGCTATGCTCAGATCTTCTAAGCTGCGTCCTTGCGCCCAAAATGCTGCTTGCTCGAATAATGTTTGTAACTGGAGTAAATCGTCTTGCGATTGCTGCGGTTGGCGTAAAGCGTTACCTTTAGCAATACAGAAACAAATTTGACTGCTATCTGTTTGTGATGATGCCTCTTTAGTTGGAGATACGGTAGATGTCATTCTCGAAATGGTAATTGGTAGTTGGTAATTGATAGTTGGTCGACGGTTAACTGATAACTGATAACTGAGTAGCTGGTCACTGTTTCGCAATTCCTTCTTCACGGGCGGCTCTTTGGACAGCAGCTGCAACGGCTGTGGCTACGCGATCGTCAAACACGGACGGGATGATATACTCTGAGTGCAAATCGCTGGGTTTAATTAAAGAAGCGATCGCGCTGGCTGCTTCTAAACACATCGTGGTTGTAATCGTGCTGGCACGACTGTCTAAAGCACCGCGAAAAACGCCAGGAAAGGCTAAGACATTGTTAATTTGATTTGGATAGTCGCTGCGCCCTGTTGCCATAATTGCGACATCATTCATCACCAGTTCCGGTTGAATTTCAGGGATGGGATTTGCCATCGCCATCACAATTGGGTCTTTTGCCATCGATCGCACCATTTCAGAAGTGACTACACCAGGGGCGCTCACGCCAATGAAAACATCGCTGCTTATCATAGCATCGGTAAGAGTTCCAGCTTGACTAACAGCAAATTCTTGCTTTTCCTGATTCAAGTCTGTCCGATTGGTGGAGAGAATGCCTTTAGAGTCACACATTAGTATATTCGTTGCACCAGCTTTTTGCAGTAAGCGGGCGATCGCGACTCCAGCGGCTCCCGCACCGTTGATGACAATCCGAATTTGCTCGATTGGTTTGTTGACAATTTTGAGCGCGTTGAATAGAGCCGCTAGCGTGACAATTGCCGTACCGTTTTGATCGTCGTGAAATACGGGAATATCTAATTCTTGTCGCAGCCGTTGTTCGATCTCAAAGCAGCGTGGAGCTGCAATATCTTCTAAATTGACTCCCCCAAATACAGGGGCAATATTTTTAACTGTAGCAATAATCTCTTCTGTATCTTGAGTTGCTAAACAAATCGGAAAGGCATCAATTCCGGCAAATTCTTTAAATAACATGGCTTTGCCTTCCATGACTGGTAATGCTCCAGCTGCACCAAGATTACCTAACCCTAAAACCGCACTGCCATCCGTGACGATCGCTACAGTATTTTGTTTAATTGTGAGATTATAAACTTGTTCTGGATCTTGAGCGATCGCCGTACAGACTCGACCGACTCCAGGCGTATAAGCCATTGCCAAATCGTCTTGACTTTTGAGTGGGATTCTGCTGTTTATAGTAATTTTGCCACCACGATGCAAATTAAAGGTGCGATCGTAGACGCTCATTAACTTGACATCTGCCAATTCTTTCACTGCTTGGACGATCGTTTCGGCATGTTCTGTACTAGAAGCATCAACAGTCACATCGCGAGTCGTGAGTTGGCGAGTTTGGGCAATTAAATCGATTTGACCCAAATTACCACCGCTATTGGCGATCGCTTGAGTCACTGTTGCCAGCATTCCCGCTCGATTGGGAATTTGCAAGCGTAAAGTCAGACTATAACTTGAGTTTGGCGTGAGAATTACCATAGATGGATGCGAGAGATCGGGATAAAAAGAGAGTAGAGGGAACTGGGAGAGAAAAAGCTAACTCTGCCCAATCGTCAATTACTAATAAACAAACTGTAACGATTTTGAAATATAGAGCGTATAAGTGAAAATTTTGTGAATAGGTAAAAAATTATCCATCGCCGCAAACCCTCAGAACTGTCACTAAATCTACCAAGTGAGATCGAATCTTCCTTTATGCTGGCGGAAATACAGTTGTCAGTTATCAGTGAAGAATGGGGTGTGGGGTGTGGGGTGTGGGGTGTGGGGTGTGGGGTGTAGGGTGTAGGGTGTAGTGAGCGGTGCGCGATCGTTCTCCCCCAGCTCTCTTACTCTGCTCCCTGCTCCCCTGCTCCCTCAGCTCCCTGCTCCCTGCTCCCTCAGCTCCCTGCTCCCTGCTCCCTGCTCCCTCAGCTCCCTGCTCCCTCAGCTCCCTGCTCCCTCAGCTCCCTGCTCCCTGCTCCCTGCTCCCT
>NZ_JBOFLP010000347.1:0-14486 GCF_051657925.1 Chroococcidiopsis sp. | reverse complement strand
CCGTTCCGATTGTAGCCTGTTTCACAAAATTTGGGCAGATTTAGTGTTCTAATTTTGAAGTCAGAAGGTCAAGACAAGTTCAATTGTTTCCCAATTTGTATTTACACCTACGAATTACATCTTAAATTTGTCTTCCGCAGTCTGGAGAAAAATCGCGTAGATCTACCCAGGTTGCAGAGTGCAAATTGATGGTGAAGTGTAATGCTTAGTAGTGTAAGACAACAGGAGCAGAGCATTTTTTGCCATTGCGTGTTTTGCGAGGAAAAATAGTCTAGACCACCTATTCAGCCTTGTTTAGTCGTTCATGTGTCCCCTAAGCGCGATTGACAATAGTAGTACCAGTAACTCTGCACTGGTGCGGAAATAGGTTTTGGCATTTTCCAAAACATCAAACTTACCACTTAGTGCAAATGTTCTAATTTTGATTGAGATGCAACTGATTCGATCGTCAATCATAATCACAAGTTAACTGAGGTTGTACGGATATTTCAACCTACGTGTTCTTGACAAACTAATAAACTTTTCTCTGTCATTGTAATTAATACTGAAGGCAGATGACAGCTCCCCTCACGAGAAATTCACTAAATTTGTGTCAAAAAGAGCGATCGCCACTAGTTAAAGAAGACGAAAAACCTTGACTCGTAAGGGATAGAGATTGTTGCCACAAGGTATCGATCGTGACAAATTCGTAACCCATGCTTAACAATTGAGGAATTAAGAGAGCAGCAACATCGGCAACATCTGCACCGCCACAAGCACCGTCGTGCAGTACGATCAGCGAACCGTTTTGTACCTGCTGCATGACCCGTTGAACGACAACAGCTATCCCAGGACGAACCCAGTCTTCAGGAACCACGCTCCACATTACGGGTCTGTAGTTCCATTGATGTAACAAATTTAAGGTTTGAGGGGTAAACAAACCATTCGGCGGACGGACATCGCGGACGCAGGTAGTAGGTAAGTCACAAGCAGTCGCGATCGCCTCTTGGGTAGCTACCAGGCTGTGTTGCAACTCGGTAGGTGTCAGCATGGGAAAAGAGCGATGGTCGTAGCCGTGATTACCGATCCAATGTCCTCGTTCGTAAATTGCTTTGGCAAGCTCGGGAGAGCGTCGAACGCAAGCACCCAGCCAAAAAAAACTAGCAGGGATGGCATAGCGGTCTAAAACTTCTAGTAACTTAGGCGTATGGGAAGGATGGGGACCATCATCGAAAGTCAAAGCAATCGAGCGGGCGCGATCGTGACCAGACCACAAGCAACTAGGAAACGATGGCTTGAGAATTCGATACATTAGGGGTAAGAAGGGCGCTAGCTGCATTAATGAGGGAGTAGGGAGTAGGGAGTAGGGAAAGTTAAAAGTTAAAAGTCAAAAGTCAAAAGTTAAAATTTCCCGACTCGCTGATAACTGATAACTGACAACTGATAACTGATGAGAAATTCTTGGTATCGACTAATGGTAGTGGGGGGTGCGCTCGCGATCGCCCTAAGTGGTTGTTCTAATCTAACAATTGACCAATACGAAGCTACTGCAAAAACAATTTACACTTGGCAAGTCAAGTATGCCATCGACCTTAATAACAAATCACCTCGATTTGAAACCTTTGCTTCCACATCTTTAATCAATCGTAACGGGATTAAACCAATGGGCGCGGTCACTGGTCCCGACGACCGAGGACTGTGGTGGGCGGCTCTACCATCACGCCCTACAGTCGATGAGGTAGAACAAAGAAAGAAATCGGGCGAACGAGCGAGTCCTCCAGAGTTAATCAAATCTGTGGAGTATCAGTTCAGTTATCCCCAAGGCGATCGCCAAGTTACTTTACCTACGAATTATCAAGTCTATCGTCAAGTTGTCAAAGCTCGTCCCACGCGCACGCCCCTAAAACTGACTTTGGGAGTCACCGATAAATCAGTAGAAAAAGCAGAACCCGTGAGGTAGGAACTAGAAACAGTGACCAGTGACCAGTGACTAGTGGCTAGTGGCTAGCTACTTGCAAATGACCAATCGTGACCAATGACCAATAACAAATTATGTTTTTACCACCTGGATTTGAACAGCGTTCTGTGATGACCTCTCTAGGCAGAATGGTTTACTATACCGATGCTGGAGAACCTTGGTTGAAAGATGGAGCCGATAATACTGACAAACCAACTCTCGTTTTCATACATGGTTTTGGTGGCGGGTCTTCAGCTTACGAATGGTCGAAGGTTTATCCGGCTTTTGCGGCTGAGTATCGCATTGTAGCGCCCGATCTGATTGGTTGGGGACGCTCTGAGCATCCAGCACGGAGTTATCGCGTTGAAGACTATCTCACGACGATCGCGGAATTTTTAGAACAGACTTGTCAGGGTGCGGTAACAGTTATTGCTTCCTCCCTGACAGCGGCGATGGTCATTAGGGTAGCGATCGCTCGTCCAGAATTATTTCAGTCTTTAATCTTGACTACACCTGCCGGACTATCTGATTTTGGCGAAAACTATTCCCGCAGTTTCTTTGCCCAGATCGTCAGCGTTCCCATTCTCGATCGCCTGCTGTACAGCACGGGAGTTGCTACGAGTAACGGGATTCGTAGTTTCTTAGAACAGCGCCAGTTTGCCCAACCCAACCGTATTTATGAAGAAATAGTCGCTGCTTACCTCGAATCTGCTACCCAACCCAACGCTGAATACGCCGCCTTATCTTTTGTCCGTGGCGACTTGTGCTTCGACTTATCTCTCTATATTCCTCAACTAATAGTTCCTACTGCCATCATCTGGGGACAAAAATCTGAATTCACTTCCCCAGAAATCGGACAGCGATTTGCCCAGATCAATCCTCAAGCCATTAAGATTTTTCAAAGTTTGCCAGAAGTCGGATTGACACCCCAGCTAGAACTCCCAGCTGTGACAATCGGACTGATTCGGCAATTTTTGCCTTCGTTAACTAGCTCTGTAGCTGCTGTTGCTTAAACTCTTTACAGACGGAACATCTTGCGCCCCCACTCTCAATTCCGAATTCCGAATTCCGAATTCTCATTCATCCTTTCTCTGGAAATCTCAGAGCGATGACACCACCAGTAAAATCATAATTAAAGCCTTCTAACTGAGCAGGAATACCAATTTTGAGTTTGCTATTCCCAATTACTGGACCATTCTTAGTTATTTGAGCGTTGCCTTCTAGGGTGACAACCATATCCATAATGTATTGATTTTCGCGTGGATCGGGCAAAACTTTCACGGAGCCATCAGGTTGAGGTACGAGGGTGGTTCTCGGTAGTTGTTTAACAGCTTTCACGCCTACCTGACCGTAAGGCTGATTGCGGATGATGATATTGGTTTTTCCACCTGGCTTTAGTCCCTGCTCAAATAGCTGTTGCGGATCGCGCACGCTCAAACCCCGCACGATCACGTCAATTTCTACAGGTTTGGTAGTCACGCCAATTTGCGCTCCAGAAGTGCCAGGGAAGAAAAAGATCCCCACCACTACCAAGAAAATAACTAAGGCTGCTCCAATATCGAGGAGACTGACCTTACCAAATAAACGCCCTTGGGAATCTAAAATTTTCATACTTAGGGGAAGAGACGAGGGAACAAGGGGAAACGAATCAAAAGTCAAAAGTCAAAATTCACTGGTTGCCGATCGCCTGTCGCTGATAAATGTTTACTGGTCGCTAGTCAATGAAAGGGTAGCACGATTCTACTGCGATGAGAGATATTTTACGATTTGAATAGACAAGAACTGCTCATCAGTTATCAGTTATCAGTGAGTAGTGACTTACGACTTACAAATACCCGACTTCTCCCTTGCCACCTCCCTAACTCCTAGCTAATGGCAACCAAAAGCTTTTTTGCCCGTCTATCATTACAGCAAGTTTAAAAATTTTTCAGTCTTTCAAACAACAATTCCCGGCGATGTTCAACCTATTATTTTCGTTCTCTCGTCGTACCCAGCGTCGCTGGCTTTATCCGCTCATATCACTATCAGTAGTAGTCGGCTTACTGGTCGGTTCGGCTGGGTTGGCAAAAGCCATTTCCTGGTTCGATCTGATTCAACAGGGAGCGCAAATCATCCAACTGTCTGATGTTTCTGAGGAAGAGGAAGTCGAGTTAGGCAAGCAAATTAACCAACAGATGGTTGGAAAAGAATTTCGTCTCTATCGCAACGCGAGCGTCAATCGCTATGTAGAACGGGTAGGAGAACGGGTAGCCGCCGAGAGCGATCGCCCTAATCTTCCTTATCAGTTTCAAATTGTAGATAATAACAGCGTCAATGCCTTTGCTACGGCTGGAGGTTTTGTCTACGTCACCACTGAATTGCTGCGTACTGCCGATAACGAGGCAGAATTAGCGAGCGTACTAGGTCACGAAATCGGTCACATTACCAATCGTCATTTGATTAAGCAAATGCGTAGCACGGCGATCGCCGGGGGACTGGCAACTGCGGCTGGCTTAAACCGTAACCGAGCTGTGGCGATTGGTGTCGATCTGGCTTTGCGCCGTCCTAATAGTCGTAAAGATGAATACGAAGCAGATACGACAGGGTTAGAGATTTTAGGACGAGCTGGCTACGATCGAGAAGCAATGGTTTCGTTTATGGAGAAATTATTAAAGAAAGGTGGTTCCACACCTGCTGTTTTGAGTACTCATCCAGCCACTCAGAGCCGTATTGCCAGACTAAGAGAAGCGATCGACTCTCAAGCAGCAGATGAGGGCGATGGGTTAGATAGCGCTGCCTATAGAGTCAGAATTCGCCCGCTATTACGTTAATTTTTATTTGTAGAGACGTTCGGTAGAGTGTCTCTACAATCGCGCTAACACCTGGGCAGGATTAATGCGAATTGCGGCTTCTGACAGAGGCAATGTCCGAACTAGCTTATCGTAGACATCGACTTGATAAACAATCTGATTGTTGATATCAACTGCTGTGAGCCAACCGCTTCTGGGATGATAAGCACCAGTATCGATATCCAACCAACCTTGTCCTTGGGCAAGTTCTCCAGGGCGTACTCCTGGTAGGGTAAACGTGATTGTATGACCGACAATAATGAGTTTGTCTTCAAAGAAGGGCTGCTTCATGCTGTGGAATTCCTGCCGCACCCAACAAAATTGCTCGACTGACTGCTCTTCCAAGGGCAGCCTGGGATCGAGTCCAGCATGAGCTAACCAAATATCGCCTAAGTCGAGGTGAGTAGGCAAGGTTTGCAGCCATTCGATATGATCGCGAGGAATAGTGGCTGTTTTGTAACTGCTTAAAGTCTCATATCCGCCGCTATAAAGCCAAGCTTGGCGAATTTGATTAGAAGCGCGTTTAGTCAACACATCTAGCAGCATTTGTTCGTGATTGCCAAGCAAGCAAGAGTAAGGACTTTGCTTGACAAAATCAACGACTTGTGCACTTTGTGGTCCGCGATCGATTAAGTCTCCCAAGAAATAAACTTCATCGGCTGCGCCAGGGGCGATCGCCTCAAGCAAAATCATCAGTCCGTCATAGTGACCGTGCACATCACCGATAATAATGCGACGTTGGTGCGCTGCGCTCATAGAAGTTTTGGGTTAACAATAATACCGCTTGTTGATTCCAGCCTATCTGTACTCAAGGAGATATTGGTTAAAGAATGAGTGAAGAATGTTTGGAAGATATTAATCTTTCATTTTAATTATGGCTTAAGCCAAAAAAATCAGCTCTAGTGAAATTAAGTAAGTATGAATGTAGCCGATTTAACAGTCGCCAAAATCAACGCTCTAGTAGTCCCAACCACTGAGGAGTGGGTAGGACAAGCGATCGCTAACTTGGATACCATCTTATTGGATCATTCCCAATGCGAACGCAAAGCAGCTGGGGTAGCTCTAAATTTAATATTTCGTTACCCTTCGAGCCAAAAATTAGTCCGATCGCTAACAGCGATCGCCCGGGAAGAATTGGAACACTTCGAGCAGGTGAACCAATGGTTAGAACGGCGAGGAATTCCTCTAGCACCTTTAGCACCACCTCCTTATGGCGCGGGGTTAAAGGCGCAAATTCGTGCCAAAGAGCCAGAACGGATGTTGGATTCTTTGCTCGTCTCTGGTTTGATTGAAGCTCGCAGTCACGAACGGTTAGGACTTTTAGCCACCCATTGCCCAGAACCAGAGCTAGCTAAATTTTATCGCGGTTTGATGGCTTCGGAAGCCAGACATTTTGGGACGTATTGGATTTTGGCAGATACTTATTTCGATCGCGCTGCGTTCACCCAAAGGCTAGAAGAATTAGCTGTAGTAGAGAGTCAGTTATTATCGACTCTACATCCTCAACCGAGAATACATAGTTAAGTTGTCATTTGTCATTCGTCATTTGTCATTTGTGTGGCTCTAGTTTTGTCTTTTGACTTCTGACTTTTGACTTTTGACTTCCCCATTACCCATTACCATTTATGCAAGCTATTTACAAAGATTTTCTCATTCGAGATTGGCAAACAGGCGATCGCGACCCAGTAGCAGAGGTGATTGGTTCTGTGTTGGCAGAATATGGTTTGGATTGGGAACCTGTAGGTGCTGATCGAGATGTGTTGGAGGTCGAAAATTATTATTTAGTCACTGGTGGGGAGTTTTGGGTAATTGAATCTCAAGGTCAAATAGTGGGAACGGCTGGCTACTATCCTTTCCATCGCGGTGAGAAAGTTGTAGAAATTAGAAAAATGTATCTTTTACCCCAAGCGAGAAGGTTGGGTTTGGGGAGATTTTTATTACAAGAATTAGAAAAAGCGATCGCAGCTCGAAATTTTCAGCAAATTTGGATTGAAACCGCTAGCGTTCTTGTAGAAGCGATCGAACTCTACGAAAGCAGCGGCTATCAACCTGCAACAGGGGTAGAAACAGCACGCTGCGATCGCATTTATGTCAAAAATTTGTAGAGACGTTACACGTAACGTCTCTACAAAAATCAAAAAGCATCCTGCAATTCGTAGAAGTCAGGGGAGACGTAATCTTTACGTAAGGGAAAACCAACCCAATCTTCCGGCATGAGCAGCCGCTTCAATTTTGGATGTCCCTCGTAGACAATGCCAAACATGTCGTAGGATTCTCGTTCTTGCCAGTCTACAGCTTTCCAAATCCAGTAGACGGAAGGTACGCGGGGGTCTTCTCTGGGTAGAAAAACTTTAATGCGCACTTCCTCTGGTCTGTCAGCATTATCGCTCAGCTTGATTAAATGATACATGCTGACTAAATCTTGTCCTGGACCAGAATCGTAGCCGCACTGACACTGGAGATAGTTAAAACCGTAAGCATAGAGTGCTGTCGCAATCGGCAAGAGAAAATTGCGATCGACTTTAATAATCTCCACACCTAGGTGGTCTGGCTCCATAACTTCATGCTCGAAGCCATTGTCCTTCAACCACTTGGAAATCTTTCCAGCTTCAACAATTTTTGTTTGTTCGGCAGGTACGGGTTTAGTCTCTTCTTTTATTTCTTCTTCAGCCACGGTTCACCTCCTCTTTTTTGGCAGCTGATTGCAGGGCTGGTGGTATGGGCATACCAATTGCCTCTGTCAGCTCCTTCGGCGGCGCTTGCCGTGCAGCAACCTGTAAATATTTACCATCGCTGATAGGTGGTACAACCTTCATACTATGGGTCGTGCTGTAGTAGCGGTGAGTTTGCTTAATCGGAGTCCGCTCTTGCATCGACTCATTAGCGATTTTCTTGCGTAACTTGATGATGGCATCGATGATAGCTTCCGGGCGAGGAGGGCAGCCAGGTAAGTAAACATCGACGGGAATCAATTTATCGACACCCCGTACAGCGGTAGGCGAATCCACGCTAAACATACCACCAGTGATGGTACAAGCACCCATAGCAATTACATACTTAGGATTAGGCATTTGCTCGTAAAGCCGCACCAACTGCGGAGCCATCTTCATCGTGATCGTGCCGGCGGTGATGATTAAGTCAGCCTGACGGGGGCTAGAACGGGGGATGAGTCCGAAGCGATCGAAGTCAAACCGCGAGCCAATCAAAGCCGCAAATTCGATAAAGCAACAAGCCGTACCGAACAACAGAGGCCACAAACTAGAGAGTCTAGACCAGTTATAGAGATCGTCAACTGTAGTGAGAATGACGTTCTCAGATAGTTCTTGAGTAACTGAAGGGCGCTCGATTGGGTTAATGATACGTTCTTTTTGTCCGGCTGGATCGATATTTAAGACCATTCCAAAGCTCCTTTACGCCATGCATATACAAGGGCAACAACTAAGATTGCAATGAAAATGAGGGCTTCAATAAAAGCCAAAAGTCCGAGAGTGTGGAATGCAACTGCCCAAGGATAGAGAAATACTGTCTCTACATCAAAGACCACGAAGACCAGCGCAAACATATAGTAGCGGATATTGAACTGAATCCAGGCTCCGCCTATGGGTTCCATGCCTGATTCGTATGTCGTCCGGCGTTCTGGGCTGCGTCCGCTCGGTCGGAGGAGCTTAGATGCAGAAAGGGCAAGCGCTGGAACTAAACTACAGATTAAGAGAAAGCCTAGTAAATACTCGTAGCCGCTAAGAACAAACACGATGGATAATTACCGTTGCTAGAGTCAATAGTTTTGTTATCTGTCTTTACATATTATATATATTTGGGTTTCACCCACTAGCAAAACCTAACTCTTGACATCATTCGATTCAGTTCTGCTTTTGATTGAAAAAATCTATGCATGAGTTAGGGATGAGGAGTGAGGAGTGAGGAGTGAGGAAAATTCGGAATTTGTAAGAGAGAGTGGTGCATGTTAATCAGTCGCTGGTCACTGATAACTGCTCCCTCACCCCTTGTAGAAGAAGTCATTTCGCGTCATAATTTTTAACATGATTTTAAGTTTTGCGCCTCTACTTTCTCATTTGCCTTACTATGAGCGAACCAGCTATTGATACCCAAGCGCTAGACCGCTATGAATGTCGGGCTTGCGGCTATGTGTACGAACCCGATCGCGGCGATGATAAGCACGATATTGCCCCTGGCATACCATTTGCAGAACTATCTTCTACTTGGCGATGTCCAGTTTGTGGAGCGCGTAAAAACGCATTTGCCAACATTGGTCCAGTGGGACAAGCCTCTGGCTTTAAGGAAAATCTCGGCTACGGGCTTGGCGTAAATCAGCTCACTCCAGGTCAGAAGAACATTTTGATCTTCGGTGCTTTAGCATTAGCCGTCTTGTTTTTTCTCAGCCTATATGGGTTACAGTGAACCTGCTGTCAGGCAAGCTTGGTGCAGACGGCGATCGCCTAACCATCTATCTGTATGCTGACTAAGTAGATAGGCTTTCATTCGACCTATCGGCATACTGAAATATTCTTACAATACATTCAATTTGTTTAAGTAGAGCACGTAAAATCAGCATGTTTTCACCGTTAAAATTTTGGCAAAAGATTGTTGTCCTCGTAGCAGTCGTGTTGCTGTGCGTCGGCTGTAGTAGCGTTCCCTCTACTAGTTACAATCCTTGGGAGGTAGTTACTTTACCAACGGATGTTAACTTGCAAGATGTTGGCTTTACGGAAGATACTCAACATGGCTGGCTAGTAGGGAATAAATCTGCTTTATTTGAAACTAAGGATGGTGGCAAAACCTGGCAGCAGAAGAGTTTGGATTTAGGTGACAAAAACTTTATTCTGTCTTCCGTGAGTTTTTCCGGTCAAGAAGGATGGATTGTGGGCGAACCATCTTTACTGCTACATACAAATGATGGTGGCGAAACTTGGTCGCGGATTCTCTTAAGTGAAAAGCTACCAGGCAACCCAAACACGATCGTGGCGCTGGGTCAACAGTCAGCGGAGATGACTACAGATGTAGGTGCAATTTACCGCACTACTGACGGGGGTAAAAACTGGAAAGCAATGGTACAGGAAGCCGTAGGCGTGCTGCGAAACGTAGCGCGTTCTGAAGATGGTAAGTACATTGCTGTTTCTGCTAAGGGGAATTTCTATTCAACCTGGGAACCAGGTCAAACGGCATGGCAAGGTCATAACCGGAATAGTTCCCGTCGCCTGCAAAATATGGGATTTGGTAAAGACGGGCGTGTATGGATGCTGGCACGAGGCGGTCAGGTGCAATTTACTAAGGCAGATAATACAGAAGAATGGGAAGAAGTACAAAATCCAGAGTTATCTACTAGTTGGGGATTGTTAGATTTGGCTTACCGGACACCTGAAGAAATTTGGGTGACTGGTGGTAGCGGTAATCTACTTTGCAGTCGAGATGGCGGGAAAACTTGGCAAAAAGACCGAGGTGTAGAATCAGTCCCCTCGAATCTTTACAAGATCGTCTTTCTCTCTCCAGAGAAAGGATTTATTATCGGTCAGCGCGGAATTTTGCTGCGTTATCAAGGTCAAGCAGAATCGGCTTAATGAATTTGGGGAGTCGGGAAGAAAGAGACAAGGGAGACAAAGGAGACAAGGAAGACAAGGGGAGAAGAAAGCAGAGGAAGCAATTCTAGCCACCAGCCACCAGCCACTAGCTACTGATAGCTGTCAACTGTCAACCAATTATCAAATGTTCACACCCATTCTTTACTCCCGACTAATCGCTAACTACTGGTCAAGGTTTCGTATGATAATGAGTAAGAAAGTAATGGTTCTTAATGGAGGAAGATAAATGTCAGGAACGACAGGTGAGCGTCCGTTTTCGGATATTATTACCAGCGTGCGTTACTGGGTGATTCACAGTATTACTATTCCAGCTTTGTTTATCGCTGGCTGGTTATTCGTTAGTACTGGTCTTGCCTATGATGTATTTGGGACACCCCGACCAAACGAATACTATCCTCAAGAACGGCAAGAGTTGCCAATCGTGAGCGATCGCTTTGAAAGCAGAAAGCAAATCGAAGACTTTATAGGAAAGTAGTTTGAAATGAATACCAATCAAGTCAATCAACCAATTCAATATCCAATTTTTACCGTCCGCTGGCTAGCAGTTCACACCTTAGCTGTACCAACAGTATTTTTCTTAGGTGCGATCGCTTCTATGCAGTTCATTCAGCGATAGGAGAAGTTTATGCCATTAGAAAGATCGAAAAACCCTAATAACCAGCCTGTAGAATTAAACCGGACTTCCCTATACTTGGGTTTGCTGCTAATATTCGTGCTGGGCATTCTGTTTTCTAGTTATTTCTTCAACTAACTAGATTCAAGGCTGTTGTCTTTAATTTATCTAACTGTGTAATTTAGGCAGGAGAAAAAGCTGTGTCTGGAAGTGGAAGAATACCCCTTTGGGTTGTAGCAACTATTGCTGGTTTGGGCGTGATTGTTGTTGTTGGAACATTCTTTTACGGTTCTTACACTCATTTAGGTTCCTCGTTGTAAGAACTTGCAAAAGTCAAAAGTCAAAGGTCAAAAAGCTGAAATGCGAGGCTTTTGGCTGATTTTAAGCGATCGCTTTATTTTTGCAATGCTGAAATAGCTGGCTGAAGTTTTTCGCGCTCGCGTTTACCGTTATTGACTATAATGCTAAAAAACCGCTTACCTAGACTGGATAAGCGGTTTTTTAGTTAGGAATTAGGAAACAGTGCCTAGTTAACAGAGTTAATTCAGCATTCCGAATTCTCTAGATCCCTGAAGGGTCTTCACGCTCGATGTAGAGAAACAACAAAGCCATTGCTACGGAAGGAAATACTAGAACCGTCAGCGGAACTAGGATTGATGGTAAAAACGATGCTGAAAACATATTGCTAGATTCCTTATGAATATAAGACTACAACCAAAAACGAATTTACTGCAATTTGCGATCGCTGCGGCATTTTCTAAAAATTTTTAACAATAGTGAAGTAGGATTAAGCGTCTCTCAGCAAAGTACTAGAGGTCGCGATCGCCACAATTTCCCCATTTAAGTATTTCAGAATACTTTTATTCTTGCATTTTTTTGTATACAGTATACTTAAATAAATTTAATTGGATGGCGCGATCGCATTGGTCAAGCACTTTTATGCAGCCCAGTGGCTAACTCGTCTAAGATCGATCGCGAAGTCACTTTTTAACAAGCGGATTTAGAAAGTGCAGCAATTATCACCAGAACGCTTAATTTTAACCATCAATGGCGAAACAGTCCGCCTGAAAGATGTCTCACCTACGATAACGCTGTTAGAGTACTTGCGGCAAAGTGGGCGCATTGGCACGAAAGAAGGGTGTGGCGATGGCGACTGCGGGGCTTGTACTGTTGCCATTGTAGGCGAAGGCGCAGATGGAAAACCCTACTATCAAGCTGTGAATAGCTGTCTTATCCCCTTGGGTGCAGTAGCGGGAAGAGAAATTATTACTGTAGAAGGGGTTGCTAATGGGCAATTACATCCAGTTCAAGCCGCCATGGTAGAAACAGGCGGTTCCCAATGTGGTTACTGTACCCCTGGCTTTATTATGAGTATGTTCGCTGCCTACTACGACGGCAAAGTAGACGATATGGCAATAGAGGGGAACTTATGCCGTTGTACGGGATATTTGCCAATTCGCCGTGCTGCCCAACAAGTCATGCAAATGCAGCCACTCGGCGATTGTTTCAGCCAGAAATTAGCACAAGCAACAACTCAAGTCAGTCAAATTAGCTACACTTGCGAGAACCAAAAGTTTTATCGCCCGACGCAGTTACAGACAGTTTTAGAATTACTGCAACAGCATCCTGACGCTAGCTTAGTTGCAGGGGCAACAGATTTAGGACTGGAAATGAGCCACCATAGCAAAAACTTTCCGGTGCTAATTTCCTTAGAAGCGGTAGCAGAATTGAAAACACTGACAAACACACCTGAATTGGTGGAAATTGGGGCAGCAGTACCGCTAAGTCAGATTGAAGATCGCCTACACGGTGTCTTTCCAGCAATGGATGAGATGCTGCACTGGTTTGCGGCGCGTCAAATTAGAAACCGAGCCACATTAGGCGGTAACATTGGTACAGCTTCACCAATTGGCGATTTGCCCCCAGTATTACTCGCATTGGATGCCCAATTACGTATAGCTGGGAGTGGAGGTGAAAGAACTCTTCCCATCGCAGGTTTTTTCAAAGGATATAGAAAAACAGACTTGCAGCCTGGGGAAGTGATTGTCTCCGTCCAAATTCCCAAAACTATTACAGTAGGCGCAACTCGCCGTTTGAGTCAATCTTATAAAGTTGGGAAACGCGGTACGGATGATATTAGTATTGTCGCAGCTGCATTTACGATCGATCTAGGCGATCGCAACCAAATCAAACACGCCAGACTCGCATATGGCGGAGTTGCTGCAACACCAGCCAGGGCAATAGCAGTAGAATCAACGTTAATTGGTCAACCTTGGAACGCCGAGACAGTAAAACAGGCAAAGCAAGAATTAAAACAAGCCTTTACACCACTAACAGATTTACGCGGGAGTGCCGAATATCGCAAAATGTTGGTTGCCAATTTGTTTGAGAAGTTTTTTGTGGAAATTGGTAATGGGTAATCGGTAATTGGTAATTGGAATTGAACCTATTATCTTCTTATCTTTGCGCCTTAGCGTCTTTGCGCGACCAAAATCACATAACCTTGAGGGGAACGAGATGACAGTAGGAGAAAAAAGAAGCCACGAAAGCGCAGTTGGACATGTTAGCGGCAAAGCAATTTATACTGATGACCAACGCTTACCAGCAGGGATGCTTTCCCTCTACCCCGTACTCTCTCCCCACGCAAAGGCACGAATTACAAAAATCGATCCTGCTGGCGCATACGAAATCGATGGTGTCGTCACAGTCATCACCGCCGCAGATGTACCAGGCGTAAACGATACTGGAACGATTGTCTACGATGAAATCCTACTTCCCGATGAGGAAATTAGCTACTACGGACAAGCAGTAGTTTGGGTAGCAGGAGAAACCGATGAAGCTGCAAGATTGGGTGCAGAAAAAGTTGTCGTCGAATACGAACCACTAGAACCAATCTTGACGATAAAAGACGCGATCGCAGCAGATAGCTTTCATTTTAAACCGAGAGTGATTAAACGAGGCGATCCGGCAACAGCTTTACAGCAGGTAGATTGCTATCTTGAAGGTGAAATGGCGATGAACGGTCAGGATCATTTCTACCTAGAAACCCATGCGAGTTGGGTAATACCAGATGGGGAAGGTAATTATCAAGTTTATGCTTCTACCCAGCATCCTACAGAAACACAAATTGTCGTTTCCCGCGTGTTGGGAATTACTAAAAATCAAGTTGTCGTCACTTGTATCAGAATGGGTGGCGGATTTGGTGGAAAAGAATCGCAGGCAAATCCATTCGCAGGTGTAGCCGCGATCGCAGCATGTAAAACAGGTCGTCCGGTGCGGGTAAAATTAAAACGTCACCACGATATGATTTTGACGGGCAAGCGTCACGGCTTTTTAGGACAATATAAAGTTGGTTTTACCAATGAGGGCAAAATTGTTGCTTTAGATGTAGATTTATACGCCGATGGTGGCTGGAGTTTGGATTTATCTCCTCCCGTACTTTTGCGGGCAATGTTACACGTAGATAATGCTTATTACATTCCCCATTTAGCAGTAAAAGGACAAATTGCCAA